>JAGVJP010000014.1 GCA_020051075.1 Parachlamydiales bacterium | reverse complement strand
GCTTCGCGAAGGCTTCAAGAGATATTGGAGACGCGCATCTTGCTGTAACTATCCTCCAAAAAGCGAAAGAGGACTTTCGCACTCCAAACGCTTCGCGAAATCAGAGAGAAATTTTAGCTACACGAATAGTGTTTGAACTTAACTCAAAGGACTTTCGCAATCCAAACGCTTCGCGTGGCCAAGACTTCCCACTGATTTACGAATCGACGTTTATGCCGCTGCTGCTGCTTCCGCAACGCGTTGGTATGCATCGGTGATGCGTCGTAAGGTGTCAAGGTGTTCCTTGAATCCTCGATCAGCACTCTGCTTCGCTTGAGAGACTTCGTCGACTGATCGACCAAACCGACTTTGTGTAAATTCAGAAGCTGTCGACTTCGCCTGGTTAGCTGTAGAGTATGCTTGTGAAGCCTTGTCGCAAGCCTGGCTTCCAGCATACCACATCCCCCCATGTGCAGCCGCTTGACCACCCATCATTCCACAACAGAACATGCAAACAACTCCTGCGGAGTCTAACCACTTATTGCTCTCTTTTTTCGAAGCAACAGTCTTATCATTTTCATTTTGCTGTGCATCGATATACCGATGCAACGTTTGTACCGTCGTCACTTTGCGGCTATGCTGCATCCTCCCTTCTTCAGCTAGGATATATAAAAATATCGCAAAAATATCTTTCTTTTGGACTTCATTTAATGCTGTCTGATACTCAGCACTATTCTTAACAATTTCACAACCTGTGACTTCATTTCCCATCATATACCTCAAATATACTATTTACGATTTACAATTTTAAACATTTTTCTCAATCTTTTGATCTCTTTCAAGAGCTGTTCTTTCATCTTTTGGTCATCTTCAGCTAACGTCGCTATATTCTCTCGTAGCTCCTCGAGCCTTCTGTCATAGTTGGCTAATGTGTTCTTGGCTTCTTGATGGCGGCCGCTGTCGAGATTAGTTTGCCAGGTCATGTATTTGGTTGTTCCAGATGCAAAGAGCATCATTATAGCTGAACTATAGCGAAAAGCAGGGCCAGCAATAAACCTAAAAACAGACTCTACGGCTGGGCCAAGAAACTGTCCGACTAAAGGCGCATAACCAACAAAAACCCCTGCAATACTGGCTATTGCCACTGCATAGAAGGCATACCTCTGAACCGTTTTTGATCTCTCGCCCCACTTGAGATCGGTCATCAACTTTTCGTAGATCTCATCAGCCATCTTTTGGTGGATTTTCACATAAATTTTATTTTTCTCAAACGTCTGTTCCGAAACCTCAGCGAACTCCTGTTCCATCTGCAACTGTCCTCGAATGACGATTTGCATCACCTCTTCAATGGTTTTGTCGCTGAGTTGAGAGATCACTTCGGAGATTTCCGCAGAAGTAACCGGCTCATCAGGATTCAATTGATGTCCGCAGACTTGAGGAATTCTTACAACGTCCTTAGGATTGAGAAACACCCCTTCAGGAGCTTCTAAAACAGGGGTTCCGCTGATCATTTCATTCTTCAGAGATTCGACAGAGCCGATGGTCGGTTGTTGAACCGGCTGATCCACTTTCGTTTTGCTAGGCAGCCAGGAGAGCATTCTATCTAAGAAAGAGCGATTTGCAGTCGCTTCTTCTAATGTTTGCTCCTCTGAGACAGCGTCGCTTTGATTCGAAGATCTTGCTGAGGACGAAGTCACAACGTCTTTATTAAAGAGGTCTAGAAGCGTTTTAGTGTTTTCTGGTGATATCGTCAGATGCTCTTCAGGGGGAGATACAGAGGAATTTTGTGAATAGAGATCGGCATTAATGGCAGATAGATCTTTACCTGGGAGAGTCTCTCTTACTGAACTAATTGGATTGACTTCTGGCATAAAATACCTAATTCTTTATTACGAAATATTAACATAATGTATTAATTTACCCAAAGTGATTTCATCATTTTTGTATGTGATAATATCTTTTTATCCTTAACTTTCAACGCCCACTGGCGGGCAATCTCTAATACCTGTAGGGCTTCTTCTTTCCGTTCAAGAGCCAAAAAACAATCGGCAGCATGGACATACAGATAAGGATCCAGCTGGTCTCCATTTAACAGTTGAGCACTCGCATAGCAGTCGATCGCATACTGATAGTCATGCCTCATCTGCTGGCATGCTCCGAGCCCTTTCCAAAATCTTGGTTCTAGGGGACGAACCATGGTGAGGATCCGATAATAGGTTGACGCTTCGGCGTAGTGCTGCTTGGTATAGTGGTAATGCGCGATCGCGTGGAGCTCTTTAACTTTCTCTTCAGGGAGTTTTGTCAATGGATTCCCCTCTCCACAGAAAAGGTCTACCCATTCAGCTGCCACTTCAGCAGCGCTTGCGCTTGGTTCCATCCCAATCACCCTTTAATGTTGCGTAAGATTTGAGTGCCCGCTTGCGATTCTTCCTTACGCGTTGAGGTCAACATGTTCATGATCCGGTCCAGTTCTTTTTGATAAACTTCCATTTTCGATAATTGAGGGTGATTTTCTTTATCCCAGCTGTCGCAAACCAGTTCGAGGTTTTGAAGAAGCCGATCTTTTTCCAACGATGAATATGTCACTTTGTTATCATCAAGCTTGGGGATATCGACCCCGAACTCTTCCTTAGCCCGTTTGAGTTTGGTTTTGAGTTCATCTTGGTTGGTCAAATCAAGCGTATTCTCTTCACTTGTGGCACTGTTGATCGCTGCGATGATCTCATTGATGGTAGACATGCGACCTTTTCTGACGGTGATTTGAGCAGCTAAATCGTCAATTTTCACCTTGGTTTCGTCAGCCTTCTGCATGTAAACCATCTGCATCTCATGCGTCAGATCTATGTGACGTCGATTTGTTTCTGGTTCAAGAGCATCGATATCGTCAATGTCGGTTTCTCTTGGACGTTTTCCTGATGAGGTATCATGATTGTTTAAAAGAATGTCTGACATAGTGCCACCTTTATAAGTTCTTTAAAATAAGACAATAAAACTTCTATTAGGCTCATTCTAACAAATAGGATTAATTGTGTAAATACAAAATAAATAAAAAGAATCTAGCGAAGGACAAGGGGCCTAAAAAGATAATTTCATAAGTCAACCGCGCCCGATTACCTCCCGCAAACAGAGACAAAAGGGGCAAAAACAGGATAGGCAGGATCGCAAGCGGCTGGATAAGCATGATGACAGGAAAAATGTCTTAAAAAAATGGAGGAAAATCTATCTCATTATCTATCCTAATCTTATCCTGCTTATCCTGCCGCTTGCGATCCTGCCTATCCTGTTTTTGTCCCTTTTTTAATCCTGTTTGCGGGAGGCTAATTTACGACTAGCAAAAATTTCGGCGAAATTGTATCCTTTCTGCTCACCTCTGGATCATCATTATGTCAAAAAAATTCATTGAATCTTCCATCGAAGAAAAAGATCTGCCTTTTGATGTACCGCTCCGTCCCCAGAGTTTAGGCGACTTTATTGGGCAGGAGTCCATTCGGGATCGTTTGGAAGTGCTGATCGGAGCTGCCAAGCAAAGGGAGGAGACGCTCTCTCACTGCCTATTCAGCGGTCCTCCTGGACTTGGCAAGACGACGTTAGCTAATATTTTAGCCAAAGCGATGGGAACCAACCTAGTCCTCTCTTCTGGTCCTGTCATCGAAAAAGCAGGCGACCTCGCAGGGATCTTGACAAGTTTAAAAACCGGAGATGTCTTATTCATCGATGAGATCCACCGCCTCAACCGCTCTGTAGAAGAATATCTCTACCAGGCGATGGAAGATTTTGCCCTCGATTTGATGATCGACAGTGGCCCGAACGCCAGGAGTGTACAGGTGACGCTGAACCGCTTCACTCTAGCCGGAGCCACGACCCGCCTAGGACTCCTCTCAGAGCCTCTCCGCACACGCTTCGGCTTCACTTGCAGACTCGACTACTACGACCCTGAGACGTTAGAGAAGATCATCCAACGGACAGCGAGGATCCTCAACCTCACTCTCGATAAAAAGACGGGAATGGAAATCGCCCAGCGCTCTCGTGGGACGCCGCGAATTGCTAACCACCTCCTCCGATGGGTGAGAGACTATGCTCAGATGAAGACAAACAGCTGTATCGATCAGAACGTTGTCGACAGTGCATTGAACATGCTCGCCATCGATAAGAAAGGACTGGATGAAATGGACATCAAACTGCTGACCATCCTCATCGACCATTATCAGGGCGGACCTGTAGGCCTTAACACAATCGCCGCTTCGGTCGGCGAAGAGCCTTCGACGATCGAAGAAGCCTACGAACCTTATTTAATTATGCAGGGATTGCTTAAACGGACGCCTCGCGGACGAGAAGCCACCTTACTCGCTTATCAACATTTGGGAAGAACTCCCATAATAAATGAGCAATAACCAAGGAGAATATGATGTTGCTAAGATTACTCTCATTATTCGTTGCACTATCCCCTTTTGCCACTCCTCTGCATGGAGCAGACTGGTGGGACAAAATGACCGGTTTGTGGCAGGGGCAAGCCAAAGAAAAACCTGCTCATCAGACGATGCGCATCCTCCTCATGAAGAACCTAGACGGCATCCAGCTTGAGGTTCGAGGAAAATACCGCCTCGTCAACCCCCACACCAATACCTATATCACTGCGCGCCCAGTCGGGAAAAACCGCTTTTTAGAAGCAAAAGAAGATGGATTGAAATGGGGAGAAAGCTTCCCGGGTTTATACCAACTCAAAATAGAGCCGATTGATCAATCCACTGAGATTTTGCTCGACAACGTCGCCTATCCAGGAAATCTCTATTTTTATGGCGTCGAAGGAAAAATCTATGTCGTCAACGAAATTCCAATTGAAGATTACATCAAAGTTTCTCTTTCACCTTACACCAACCGTCAATTAGAGCATGAAACGTTTGCTGCGCTGGCGATTGCTGCACGAACGAATGCCTATTTGGAAACGCTCCACCCTAAAAATAACTTTTGGACTGTTGATGCCCAAAAAATTGGCTATCAAGGGGTGTATCCTCAAGATCAAGCCATCGAAGATGCTGTAGCTTTGACACGCTACATGGTCATCAGCCGCACAGGATTATATGAAGGCGTTGCCACTCCATTCCCCATCGAATTCGATGAACTTACATCAGGAAAAACAAAAGAGAGCCAAGTGTCAAGAATCTCTTTAGATGAGGCGAATGAACTGGCGAAAGGTGGAAATCATGCCGCTCAGATTTTGAATAAAGCTTTTCCTGGCATCACGATCATGCTGCTAGAACATGAGAAGCAAGCTGAGTAGCAAGGATGGCAGAAACAGTCAATCTATTTTCTCTCGACGCCTATCAGTATGAGCTCCCTCAGGAGCTCATCGCTCAGACCCCCTGCCAGCCAAGGGATAGTTCCCGATTAATGGTTATCGATAGAAAAGCTGAATCTTTCTCTGAAATCCCCTTTCGAGAGCTGGCCAATTTCTTACAAAAGGGGGATAGCCTCGTATTCAACGACACCCGCGTGATCCCTGCCCGCCTGATCGGCACACGACCAGGGGGAGGACAAACCGAAATATTTCTCTTGAAAAGACACTCCCTCAATACATGGGAAGCATTATCCCGTCCGGGGAGAAAGCTCAAACCAGGAACCACCGTTCGGTTTGGAGAAAACTTCTCCTGTGACATCGTTGAAGATCTACTCAATGGCATTAAACTTGTCCAATTCCAATGGGAAGGGATCTTTGAAGAGGCGCTAGAGAGATACGGAAGAATTCCCCTTCCTCATTACATCCATCGAGAGGATGATTTTGAAGGCGACGAAGCGCATTATCAGACTGTTTACGCCGCGCATCTGGGCTCTGTCGCAGCACCGACCGCAGGACTCCACTTTACTCATCGATTGATGGACGAAATGCGGCAAAAAGGAGTCAGCCAACACTACCTCACCCTTCACGTCGGATTAGGAACATTCAAACCTGTGCAGACTGAAGATATTCGAGACCATGCGATGCATCGGGAACAGTTTTCTATTACTGCCGAGACCGCTCACGAGCTCAATCATCGTCCGGAGAATCGGAGACAGGTGTGTGTGGGAACGACCTGCTGCCGCACACTTGAAACGATAGCGAATCAGGCAGGGCACATTACACCAGGTCAATATGAGACGAATATCTTCATCCACCCGGGATATACATTCAAATACGTCCGCTCACTGCTCACGAATTTTCATTTGCCTGGATCAACCCTCCTCATGCTTGTTTGTGCTTTGGGAGGGTATGAATTGATCAAAGAAGCCTATCGAAAAGCTGTCCAAGAACGTTACCGTTTTTATTCGTACGGAGATGCGATGCTCATCATCTAATATATGAAAGTAACCGTTCACGGGGGTGTAGGCACTTCCCAAATGGGTTTGAATGGCGATCTGCTTCAGAAATCGGCTCATTCATAGAAAAAAACTATGAATTTCGCTGATTTCTTCGCATCTCATCCATTCAAACACCATTTTGGAAGGTCTGGACCCCCATGAACGGTTACCATTGAAAGTAATGATTCTGTTTTTTTTGCTTTTTCGTTATATTATAGTTGAGTTTGATTGTAATCCTTTCCCTAATGGTGAAATAGGAAAATAAGGTTAATTGCCGTGGAAGTTGCTGAAAGAAAAGTTGAAAACCAAGTACAATTTTGGGCATTGTTAGGCCCTTTTGTTGTCCTTTTGTCGATTGCTATTCTCCTCTTTAAGGTTTCCGACCATTGGTACATCCCTTTAAGCGCTCTTGTGGGTATTCCACTCTGCGTAAAATGGCAAATGAAGGGGATGGCAGCTTCTTTAGTTCTCCTTTCCATCCTTCTTCTTTCAAACTATCAGGACCTCGAATTAGGGGAACGCTACTGGCATATCGGACTCTCTTTAGCCATGGCTTTTTCATTCATCATTTTGACGCTCTCTTTAGAAGAAGCTCAAGGGCTCCTCCAGAAACTTCAACTCGAATCCGACAGCCGCTTGGAAAACTTCATCAAGCTCGATCAGAAATGGAAGGAAGCAGAAGCCGTTTGGGAAGAAGCAAAGGATGCTCTTGCCACTAATCTCAAAGCCCTTTCTGCTGACATCGCCAAAGTTCAAGAAGAAAAACAGACATTCTATAAATTAGCACAGCTCGCTAAAGATGAGCTTGTCTTAATTCGAACGCACCATGAGCAGCTTCTCCAAGACCTCACATACAAAAAGCAGCAGATCGCTCAGCTCAACGAAAGAGTTGAAGAGACAGAACTGACCATCCAAGGATTTCTCGATACCGATTCCGAGCAACAGATCGAATATTTAACAGCCTCCTTAGCTTCAGCAGAAGAAGAACATGAGGCCCTTAAACGTGACAAAGCGGCGCTAGAAACAAAAATAGCGGAACTTGAAACTGAATGGCAAGCGAGCGAGAAAGAAAAAATTTGCCTGGCGCATGAACTGCAGCATAGTCAAGAAAGAGAGCAGGGTTTGGCAGCAAGGCAAGAGGAAGATCGTAAGCATCTGAATGGGATGCAAAGCCGTTTGAAAGAGCTAGAAGATTCTTATTTCGAACTCACAGAAGAAAAAGAACAGATCGCTCAACAAGAAAAAATCCTTAGAGAAGAACTTAACGAATGTAAGGATCAATTCAACTCTTTTGCTGAGAGTCATAAAAAGCTCGATGAGAAATTGTCGTCAACTGAGATGCAACTTCAGCAACGCACTGAGGAGCTGCTTCTCCTGAAACATCAGTACGAAGAGCAGTTGGCTGTGCATGCTGAACAACAACTGACTCTGCAAACGGAATATAAAAAGCAGCTCGCTCAACAGAGCGAACATCAACTGAGTGTGCAGAAAGAGTTTGAACAGAAGCTGGCACAGCAGGCTGAACATCAAATTGCCCTGCAAAGGGAATATGAACAGAAGCTAGCGACAATCCCAAGAGAGAAACCAGCAAATAACTTTGAAGCCAAGTATCTTCAGCTCCGGGAACAGTTTAATGAAAAATCTGAAGTTCTTAACGCCACCAGGCGAGAACTCTTCCATCTTCAAGAACGCATTCTGGGATGGGAAAAAGAACAAGAAGAAAACACATTTACCGACCTATCTGCCCATGAAACCTTCCTGCTGCGGGATCTGTTGAAATTGAGCAGTCAGTTTGATCAGATGAGAAAGCTTTATCAAGCTGAAATTGACGAGTTAACTTACACAATCAGCTGTCTATTCAGGCAGCTATAGCCTTTTCCATGGCTTTGACGCATCATTCACCACAGAGCCACTGAGATTACCGAGGAGTTATGAGATAGAAGAGAAAAGGTTTGATGATTTCTCAATTTTCTCATCATTCCTCACCGATCTCAGTGGTGATTATGCAACAACGTCCCTTTTCCATGGCGTGAGGACCTCATGTCCATTCTCTGTAATTAAGAGAGTATGCTCCCACTGTGCACTTGGCTTCCCATCTTTTGTTCGTGCTGTCCACCGGTCTCTGGCATCGATGACAGTGTCGTACGTGCCCGCATTGATCATCGGTTCTATTGTAAACGTCATGCCAGGAACTAAGATGAGAGGATTAGAATCCCGATAGTGAGCCACTTGAGGCCCCTCATGAAATTTCTTTCCAATCCCATGCCCGACAAAAGCTCTGACAACGGAGCAGCCCTTGGATTCAGCATACCCTTCGATGACATCGCCAATGGTTGAGAGTGGAATCCCCGGTTCAAGAGCGGCGATGGCACGCATGAGGCATTCATAGGCAACGTCGATGACAAGCTGCTTTTCAGGGTCGACAGCGCCTATGGTCACCATTCGGCTGCAATCGCCAAAAAAACCTTTATAAATACTCGTCACATCGATATTGAGGATATCCCCTTCTTTCAGGGCTGTATGATCAGGGATTCCATGACAGATCACATCGTTCAACGATGTGCAGATGCTTCTAGGAAATGGGGGCATCCCATAGTTTAACGGCGCTGGGATAGCGTCAGCTTCGGCATGGAGGCGGTTGGCGTAGTCATTGAGTTCCAGCGTCGTCACTCCGGCTTGAGCCTTCTCACAGAGGCGGTCGAGGATGTGCGAGGCCACTATGCAGGCCTCTCTGATTTTCTCGATTTCGTCAGGATCTTTAATAATCACATCGAAATGCTTGAGGTAATCCTTTTTTAATTGCACGTGCGGCGATACTGCTGCTGCCTGAGGGTAATGGCATCTCTTCCATTTCTCTCCGCTCCCGCACCAACAGGGGTCGTTCCTGCCTATCATGATGATCCTTAAATCGTGTGTAATCCAACAACACTACCATAGAACCTCATAATTGTAAATAATGATAGAAACACAGAGGCACAGAGAACACAGAGAGTGAACATGGGTCTACTATCTCTCCGTGCTCTCTGTGTCTCTGTGTTAAATTGTTTACGTTCGGGCAAATTGGGGATGAAAGCGGGTAAGCAACTGATGCGTATGCCTTTCTATCCCGCGGTAAAGCGATCCTACCTATCCTACCTATCCTTCTTATCCTGTTTTGTCCTTTTTGCCTTCTCCGTGTTCTCTGTGCCTCTGTGTTTTCATCATAATGCGTCAGCCCTGTGAGATCAATAATTCTGATTTATCTTAAATGCTTTTTCGGATAATATAGAGTGATTTGACAACACTCTTCGTAGTATGAAACCCAAAAACCTCATCTCCCCATTCTCGCGGACTGAACGCCAAATCATGATCGAAGATCGGATTTGGTATGTCCCTCCCCTCATGAGCGAATACACCTCTTTTACTTTCCCTGGTTGGGACCACCCTCTCTTATTCAACAATGCAAACCCTGTCTCTATTGAGTATTGCAGCGGCAATGGCGCTTGGATCGCGAGCCAAGCGAAACAATATCAGAACGACAATTGGATTGCTGTCGAAAAAAAATTTGAACGGATCAGAAAAATATGGTCAAAAATCAAAAACGACAACCTTCCAAACTTGGTTGGAATTTGCGGCGAAGGGCACTGTGTGACGGAGAACTACTTTCCCACTGCCAGCATCAAAAATATCTATATCAACTTCCCCGACCCGTGGCCGAAAACCCGCCATGCGAAACACCGCATCATCCAGCCCCGATTCATCCAGGAGCTTCATCGAATTTTAAAGGTGGGAGGACTCTTGACCATCGTCACCGATGACGAGCGTTATTCTTCAGCTCTGATTCAAACATTGAATTCTACGCCAGGCTTCCGTTCAATATTTCCTTCTCCTTATTATGTTACCGACTATCCAGGCTATGGGACCTCCTATTTCGAAGATCTCTGGCGGGAAAAAGGAAAAACAATCCACTATCATTCCTATCAAAAAATGGATGCCCCTCATGACCGATGAAGACAACAATGCCATTGAAGAACAGATCATCGTCCCCTCCCTCCGCATTTACGAAGGAGATTGGACAGGACAGCAACTGCCTGATTTTGATGCGGTGACGATCACCCTCGATGGAGGGCTGGACAGCGATTTAGATTGGCAAAACCAGCGTAAGCTAGCTGAAAAAGCAACAAAAGCAGGATACTGGATTTTGTGGAACATCGAACTCGGGTTGTTTGAACATCTGGTCCACTCTCTCGAAATCCAAAGCCAGTTTCTTTCCCTTTCTCTAGCTGTCGAACACTTTAGAGATACCCTGTGGAAGGAATTCAAAGATAAGACTGCAGGGCTTTCGATCTATCGAGGGAGAGCCAATTTTTCTGAACAACTCCGTTGGGATCCCATTCACACCGAACAATTGAATGAATGGTTAAAAGAAGCGGGAATTTCTCATCAAGAGCTCCATCCTCTCCACAAAATTCTCTTCTGCAGAGATGTCTGTGTTCAGTACATGACTCTTCTCGTGTCTCGCATCCCCGACTCGCTGCCGATTTACCTTTTTTTGGATATTTCTCCTTTTGCAAAATCTGTCCTTGCCCAGCTCCTTGTCCTTAATCCAGAGAAATTCGAACGTTTTTCTTTGGCGCTTTGCTCTCATACGCTCCCATTTCCTTCTTTGGGCTGGGGTCGAGCCTCACCAATAGGCTACGCTGGGGTCGACAACACCACTCTCCCTTTCCCCGTTGAGCCGGCTGCAATCGCTATCTGCATCCCTCCCAGCAGATGCTACCTCCCCTCGCACTATGCATGCCTCGAAGAAGCTGTAAAGCAGCTACAAGCCCTTGAACTCCCCTTCCGACTCATTGCAGAAAGTGAGTTAATCTCCCAATGGCACGGGCTTGACTATTTGATCTACTGTCCTGATAGTCTCGATGTCACGGGAAAGCGGAAGCTCCAAGGGTTCTGCGCTGCCGGCGGGACTGCCGTCTCCTCCACAGGCCAGCTGATTGGCCTTGCTCATGAGATCACCCTCTCCGCTTTCATCACCATCGTCAATAAGTAGATCTCTATTCATGTCTCCCCTTTTTTTACCGCAAATAAACACAAGAGTCGCAAAAACGCATGTTACACTCGTTATTGACGTCTTTCGTGCGTTTACAACTGCATGCTATGTTCTAGAAGACAATCCCATAACGTACAACCTAACAACAAGAAGCTCAGTAATTGCTCGACTCGCACAGCCCTTTCCTCACGCTATCTTGATAGGGAAGCCAGAGCTAGGTTCATTCGCGTCCTATACGATCCCAAATTCACCTACTCGCGTGAGTGAGATTGACCTCACAAACCGCACCGTGTTCCATAGAACTGAGGCAGGGGCCAGAGGGATCCTCATTTCAAAAAATGCCGATGTGATATTAGCAGCTGGTTTTATCAATGCTGATGCCACAGTACAACACATTAAAACGCTGACAAATCCTGAGTTGACGATTCTCCCAATGGGGCATGAAGGGATCACCCCCTCGTTAGAAGACGACCTTTGCGCGCTATATATCGAAGCGTTGTTCCGCGGTGATAAAATCGATATCTCTCCTTATTTGTCAGAACTTAAAGAGTGTTCGGGAAAATGTTTTTTCTCTGAAGATCAGTGGCAATATCCTGTCGAAGACTTCGCTCGCTGCCTTGAAATTGACCGATTCAATTTTGCTATCGAAGCTGTCATCTTCGATGATTATGCTGTATTAAATCGCGTAAGCGCGCTGCCGGAAGCGGAAGCTGTAGCAGTTCAATCAGAAAGTCAGCAATCCCTCTTCCAGGCCATCGAAGGCTTTTCAGAGTAGCTTTAGACAGAGTATTCCATTCATCGCGGCTCATCGATTGTTTAATCTCAAACATAAAGTCAAAATGAGGAGTGTTTAATGCAAAATGCATCGGATGGATAGTGATCACTTTAACCCCCTCCTGCATCAGTGCAGCCAATAAAGAGTCGTTGATTTCCAGGGGGTGTTTCTGCCATAAATAGCCACCATCTTCCATAAAGATCGGGACTTCAAGCATTCCAAACCGATCTCTGAAAGGGGGAACAATGGATAAGTCTGTGCAGACGTTAGATGAGATCAGCATGCCTGCTTCAGACATCGCTTGACGGGACGAATTACACACAGCAAATCTGTGACAGCGAAATGCCGGGAGATTGTGGGGAAAATCCATCACCGTTTTGACGACTTCGGAGATGGTCGATCCATGGGAGGAATCTCGTCCGAAATAGGGATGAAGACCCACATCGACCTCCTCTATCAGCGCTTCCACACAAGGAGATCGATGCGTGACGAAGACAGCAGGCTTAATTTGCCGGTCGATCAGAAAATCAAGCGTTTGCTCTATGGCGGGCTCAGAGGCCCAATCAATATCAAGAGTGACAATCAAGCTGTTCATCGCAACACCTCGTGAAATCGACGGAATAATGTTTCATTGATTTCATGCTTAGCAAACAACTCTGACATGGAATTGTATGTCCGGAGGTCGCCAGTCCGCTGGCTTGTTGACCAGGTGTCATTCGCGCGCATATATTGGGCATTCCCATAGGATAGGATGTTAAATAACGACGCGTTCATTTCCTCATTGTCCTTAAAATGCAGACGGACATTACGTCCTGTTAAAGCCTCCTCAGTTTCCTCTTTAAATTTTTGATAGAGCTCCGGCGAAATCGCATGAAATTTATCTTTTTCAGGAGCATCGTATGACATATACTGATAAAATTTCCAAGCTGACACCCCTGCAGAAGCCTTTTCAATAGCATCTAAAATTGATGAGACCTCTCCAGGAAGTGTGAGGTGATTTTTTTGTCCGATCACGCTGTGGAGTTTTAATTCTATGCCTCTGTTAGCAAGGATTCCACAAACCCGGATGATATTTTCGTAATAATTTTTAAATCGCCCATTATTTCTTCCAATATCGGTCAAAAAATTATTGTCGGCGCTATCAATTGTAATTGCAACCAGATCGACAACACCCTCCATTTCACACGCAACGTTGTCATCAAGGTATGTTCCATTGGTGTAGAGTTCGATTTCCAAGTTTTTTGCAGGGTCGGCAGAACGAAACGTCCTAATATGGCGAAGGAGCTCAATAAAATCAGATGGGGGCTTCTTCCCGATGATTAGCACTTCTCCCCCTGAGAGCGTGAGACGGCGAAAACCTAGTTGATGATATAAATGCGAGACCAATTCCTTTTTCGCATTCAGATCAAGCTCTGCTTTGCGTTGGTGAGGGGCATTTTCAAGGACACAGTAGCCGCAATTGAGATTACATCGGTTTGTCACCATCCAGTAACCTTTATAATAGGATTCAGACATAGACCACCTCATTGTTGAGATTGTTAGAGAGAAAAATTCCGTCAAAAAATGTTATGAGCTGCGCATCATATGGGCCATCGCCAAAGACGGAGACTCGTCCTAGCCAGTTTATATGACGCAGAAGACGATGAACGGCATGCAGCTTCGATGCTTCCCAATGTCCAATAAACGCCATGCCCTGATAGATTTCAATACGCAATCCCGAAAAAGTTGGCAGCACCTCTGCTGGAGCAGCCATCTGTAACACCTTCCCATCCATTTCTATCGGGTTAGCTTGTGGAAGAAGCCCCTTCAAATGATCATGATCAGCTGGATTCAAAGGAGTATACCAGAGAACCTCCCCTTTTCCATTAGCCACGACAGCTCCGCTGCATCCCACAATCCAGTCTGCCTCCAGTTGATGAGACTGCATTTTTTCAATTAAGTCCTCAATAGCACGCGCACTGCAAATCACCCTGATTGGATAGTTTCGGAAAGCATCCATACATCTCTTCGTTCGTTGAGGATCATCTTTATGAAAAAGAGTCCCATCAAAATCACAGATACCGATAGAGTCCTTATGGCAAAGCTCAGCCAAGAGCAGTTGAGAAAGTCGTGTATCGTCGTAGAGCTCCCCGATTTCACAAGCCATCGCCGAAAGCTTTGGTAAATCTGCAAGGATATCTTGAATCGCTTGTAAAATGTCGTTGTCATGATCTGAAAATCGCGAATAGGGAAAGCCTTGTAGAAATTCAGCAGCAGCATTCCCTGAAGCTCTTGCGACATTAGGCAGCCCTGAAGCAAGGGTTTCAAAAATCGAACGTCCAAATGTTTCACAGAGAGATGTCGACAAATGTAGATGCACATCATCGAGGACTGAAGAAAGCTCATTTGGCGGAACATATCCTAAGAGTTCAACCGCTTCATCCACTCCGCATCGTTTTATCTCTTCAAGAACAGCAGCGTAATAGTCAGAGTTTTGGACGGGTCCGATCATTCGAAGAGTGGACCCAGGAATTGCCTCACGAATTTTTGCAAAGAGGCGGATCAGTCCTACAGTGTTTTTCTGAGGCTTTATACTCCCCAAGGCACAGAATTTGGGATGGTACTCGACAGTTCGGACTTTTGGAACAATCCATTGCGTATCAATCCCTCTAGGAATCACTCGAATGCATTCTTGTGGAACAGAATAAAATTCCATGAGTTGGCGACGCTCAAGATGGCTGGGAGTGATGATGTTATGAGAAATGGCTAAAGTCAATCGTTCCATTTCAGTATAGGGAGCGGGGACAGTTTCTCCAGAAGCCAGATACGAAGGGGTAAGAAGCATAGGGAAAGTCCAAATGATGAGGTCGTTTCTCAAGGGGGTATTGACCAGACCAAACTGCATCGATAGGTGAATGAAGACGACATGAGTAAACCCCTCTTCGAGAGCTTTGACTTTTTCTGCGATGAAATTCGCATTGGCAAGCCGCCTTTCAAACCGGTCGCAATGATCGATGGGATAGTCAAACTGCCATGTTGCGGACGAATTTTCGCTTTGACTAAATTGCAAGATACTGACAGAATGTCCAAAAGAGCGTTGGATCGTTTCTACCAATCTTGCCCCGCCATCTCGCTGGCTTTTGATTGGACTACACTTTTCTGTCACGACCAATATTTTCATCTAGATTTCTCATCAACTGTTCATAACGATAAAATAATTTTGACCAACAATATTGATCAGAAAAAGGGGGCCTTGGAGGGATGTTTTTGATCGCCAGCTCGATCTTATCTGTCATCCGCTCTAGATCATCGAATTCTACCAGCACCCCTTGGCCTTGGGCAACAATCTCTTGTAGAGCGCCGCTCTTCCCTGCAATGATGAAGGTGCCAGCTGTTAAAGCTTCCAAAATAGAACGGCCCATACATTCAGAGTGAATATACGACCCTCCTAATACTTCTGTGAAGGTGTCTTCGCTAAGCTGCATATAGATATGAGCCCCCGAAATCTCCTGACAGGTGCGTTCATTGTCAAGAACGCCAAGAAACTCGACAACAGAAGTCAGCTTATCTTTAGTCACTTGTTCCCTTGCTCTCTCTAACAAAGGACCATCTCCAGCAAGGCGAAGGCTAAGCTGGAGGCCACGCAAGATAAGCTGTTGGATGACAGATAACAACAAAAGGTGGTTTTTATATGGAACAAAGCGTGCTCCGCAGAAAATGGTTATTTTATTGCTGTTATCAGTTGCTGTTGACGGCCTTAAGGCAGCAGCGTTCACGCCCCCTACAAGGCAGCTGAATGGGCAGGCTATCCCTACATCCCTAAGACGCCTTTCCGTGAAATCAGAGTTTGTGATCAACAAGTCGATCGTGCGATTTAAAGTCTCAACCCAATAAGCTTGTCTAAACGCATGATCGGAGATTTGATTCCGAATGAGCGGGGCTTTGATAATTTCATTTCCACCTGTGCGATAGATGAAAATTGCTCCTGGAAAAATCTTCCGTATGACTTCAAATTCCTCAATCCATCGCCCGCTATTAAAGAAGATCACTGTCGGATCGAAGAGATTTGGTAAATCGTGAATATTGATTAGACCATGTGATAGAAGATAGTCTTCTCCCTCACAATCCTTCGTGATCACCCCAGAGAGCGGATATTTTGGATGATCGGTGAAATATTCAATAAAATATCCTGCATGCATTTCCATGCCGCCAATGAGAGGAGGGAGACGATCTGCAAAGAGGAGAATGTTAGAAGCTGTCATAAGGAGACCTTGGATAACTCTGCTTCTAATATCCTCGCAATCCTCTCCCCTGCATAGCCATCACCAAAAGGATAATGCACTTTTGACATCGCTGTCAGGACATCCTGATTTTCAAGTAATTCTTTACAGTTGATGATGATGTCGACCGCTTTTGTACCGATTAACCGTGCAGTTCCAGCTTCCAGACATTCTGATCTTTCTGTTGTCTCTCGAACAATGAGGACGGGCTTGCCTAAAAAAGGAGCTTCTTCCTGAATCCCTCCAGAGTCTGTAATGATGAATGCACTCTCTTCAAGAATATTAATAAATGAAATGTGATCCATCGGTTCTATTAACTCTATGTTTTGAACTCCTGATATCATCTCTGTCACTGGAATCGCTATCGAAGGATTCGGGTGCACAATAAATTGGATTCTAACATCAGAATATAACTCAGCAATGACCCTCAAACCAGTACAGATCTCTCTTAATGGATCTCCATGGTTTTCTCTTCTATGAACTGTCACAGCAATTTTGCGACACCCATGATCAATTTTTCTTGTTGCGAAGCTTTGAGCTAATCGTATTGCATCGATGGAAGTATTTCCTACTACCCAAATTTTATGGTCTGAGACTCCTTCAGCAAGAAGGTTTTTTTTCGCTTGTTCTGTTGGAGCAAAAAAATAGGTTGAAAGTCGATCGATAAGTACCCTATGACCTTCTTCTGGCCAAGGTGAGGAGAGTTGACCCGTTCTCAATCCTGCTTCAACGTGTGCGATAGGAATGGATGAATAAAATGCAGCAAGGGCAGCGATGAATGCCGTCGTTGTATCTCCTTGGACTAAAATGATATCGGGTTTGGCATCAGCGAAAACAGTCCCGCATTGCTTTAGGATATGAGAAGAACTGTCATGAAGAGAGCCTCTTGCTTCGCAATGTTCAAATTGATAATCTGCTCTGACACCCATTTTCTCAAAAAACGGGTCCATGAGATCAGTGTGCTGTCTAGTCAGGCAAATCATGTTCCGCAAGCGAGTATTGGAACTCAGAGCGGCGAGTACAGGAGCGAGTTTTATCGCTTCAGGCCTTGTACCAACGATCGTTAATACCGATTTCACTTAAACACCCCTGCAAAATCGAGAACAATTTTACCTGCAAGATAGTGTGAGGGAATCGTCAAAAATTCCCGATGCGGGACTAGTCCCACAACAATATGTGCACGTGCGAGGATGTCATATAAATTTTCATCTTCAGTATGATAGGGATCATAACGAAGGAGGTCGATTTCATGTTCTAGCTTTTTTACAATAGCCATCGCTGGTGATTCTCTAATATCTGAAACATCAGCTTTATAGGTTAAACCCAAACAAGCGATGACATTCGCTCCGCTTTCTTTAATGGCTTTTCGCACTTTTTCAATGACCCAATCGGTTTTTGTTAGATTCACCTCCCTTGCATGGGTAGCCAGCTTAGCAAGATGAGGAGCTGATGAGATCAAAAACCACGGGTCTATCGCAATGCAATGGCCGCCAACACCGGGACTAGGTTGAAGAATTTGTACACGGGGATGCCGATTCGCCAATCGGATCAACTCATTCACATCAAGGGCCAAATGGTCGGCGATCATCGATAACTCATTAGCATAGGCAATGTTGACATCTCGATAAGTATTCTCAATAAGTTTAACGGCTTCCGCTGTCCTTGCATCACTCGATAGCACCTCACCAAGGACAAATGTTCGATAAAATCTTGAAGCAATAGATGTTGAGGCATCATCTACACCTCCAATGACCCGATCATTGTGAACCAATTCCCAAAGAATATTTCCAGGAAGAATCCTCTCAGGGCAATAGGCGACATAAGCCTGAGGACACATTAGCCGTACTTTGCGTGCAACAGCTTCGGTCGTACCTATCGGACACGTTGACTCGATCAGAATTAAATCATCTGGTTTCAGATGAGGCGTAATGGTATCTATCGCTGCGTTGACACAGGAAATATCAGGCTGACGGCTAGGATCAATAGGGGTGGGAACAGCAACGATGTAGATATCTGCAGGAGAAACGGAGATGGACGCTGTAAGATTACCTGTGTCAATCACATTGCTCAAAAGCTCTTGAAGATTAGGTTCTGGATTATTTATACTACCCGATTGAACGCGGGCAACAACGTCATGATCAATGTCTACACCAGTTACCTGATAACCTGCACTAGCTAGAATACAGGCCATGGGAAGGCCCACATATCCCAAACCAATAACGGTAATCTTTTCTTGTCTTATCATCTTCTGCGATTCACTCACCGAGTGTTAAAGTTGAAGAAATGGAAGAACCTGGACTGGAAACATTAGCCGCAGCATCTGTTGTTGGAGGTATCAATTCCAAGATGTAGATGTTAAACTTCACTACACGAGACTCCAAAAAAATGAGCTTTCCTCCAATCATTTTGACTTCACTAATCAGATCATAATTGATGTCTAACTCTGGCATAACCAAATCCATTTTCCTCCGTTGAATGAGGTCGACAATGTGAATTGTATTGACAGTGCTAACGAAAACAATCTCATTTCCACACCTATAGATTTTTTTCACATCAAATCCTAAGTTCATAACAAACGTTCTTGGAGCATTGCTACAAAGTTCGGAAAAATACAACCGCCTTTGATCAAAGATCGTTACCACTCTTCCTTGATGCATGCCTACAAACAGTTCTTCTGGTGCAAGTAGGTGTTGCCTCATACTAATGGGATTGAGTTCTAAATAAAATAATTGTAGAACGAATCGCCCCGTCCTTTCCTGCCTTTCGAAAGATTGAATAAGAATCCTATCATCATGAAATGAAAAATTGGTGAACGGAGTGTCATCTCCATCAATATCTCTAAAAGCGAGCTGGTATTGGAAAACCTGCTCTTCAGATAAATGGAGAGATAGCGCTCTCGTTGGCAAGTCCCAGATAAATAACTCCCCATTTGGTTTGAGCGCAGCAATTTTTTCGACCCCTATGACAATTTCATCATCACAAATGAGTTCATTGACATACTGATTGCCATCATCGTCAACTCGGCAATGGCAGAAGAAGACATTTGGAATTTCAATCTCACATCGATCCACCTGATTGACATCCCATATTTTCAACGACCCAGATACATCGGCAGTAATGGCAATTCTCTCGTTACTTCCCATGATCATGTGCGAAGCCAAAACAGCAGCACTTAAATAGGGTTGAGTGTCGGCAAAAGCTTCTTCGAAATCATAGACACATTGATTATTTCTAGAGCAAAATGAAACAGTCCAACGATTTTGATTTGTGATTAAACGGGGCAATCTCCCATCGTACGGCCCTTTTAAAGTGATCAAGGGTACGATTTTGTTATTGTCTAGCAAAAGCTCAGATGGAGCGGGGTGGGGAAAAAAAAGCGCAAGGTCATCAATGTCGGCTTCTGCAGCAAAAGTTTCTAATCTGATAGGTGGATTAAGCATACATTCCGTAATCTGAGCGATGATCTCATCCGACAAGATACGGGGTCCCTGAGTTTGAGCACCTTCAGGAGGAATTGGCCCAAGCTGTAAACTACGTATTATCTCAAGCTCTTCATTAAGTTCTTCTGCACTTATCCCTGCATCATGAGGGGGATCCTCAAAAGGTGGAGGGGACTCGATTGGGGAAAGTATTGGAGATCCAATAGGAGATGGAACTCTTTTAACTGTGAAAGCAACACCATCTCTTCGAATTTGCACGTGATGTAAAGTTAAAAACCTGAAAACTTGCGATAGAGCGTTTAGAGGCAGGGTTTCATAAGTCATCGCAGCAATATTCGGAATATTTTCTAAAAGATATGTGCCTACTTTTACCGTATCCCTCCAGAGCTTCGCCCTTACTCCGTAAGGTTTAGCATGGAATTCTAATCGATGATTATCTGCAAAATATGATATTCCCAATAATGTCGTTGAAACTGCCATAATGGAGCGTCCTTCATGAATGAAAAAAATCTACTCTACTCTTCTCCACGAATATCCTGCAAGGATTATATCTCATAAAGTGGGTTTATCTCCTAATCTCAAAGGCTTAACAATTTAACCTACTGTCCCGATAATTTCGATGTCGCGAGAATGGGTAATGGTAAGGTCGTTCCCTTATCTTTATACAGATCTCTCGAGAGACTTGTGATAGAAAAACCTATAATTTGCAAATCTGGCTTTGTTAACTTTCACTTTAATCACTTTCGCCCCCTCTGTCGCTGCTACCGCAGCTCTGGATTGGTCTGCATCTTGACCCCACGTTCCGGTCGCGGAGCTCCCTACACGCCATACTTGTACCCACATCTTTTGAGTCGACCCTGGAAAGTCTTGTGCCGCCCTTTCAGGGCTCGCTATTTGGGGTTGAGCATCCCCAGGCCTGACGGCCTGGGCTATGATATGCCAGCACTTCGTGCTTTAGGGCATGCTTATTCTTAGTCCTATTGAGATCCTCTTCAAATATTAGAAATTACCGATTCTTAGGACTTTTGATCTTCTCCCGTGCCTAACATTCTGTTCTAACTTAGATAGGTCATCACCTTTTGAGGCATTTCTAAAGCACGAAGTGCTGGCATATCATAGCCCAGGCCGTCATGCCTGGGGATGCTCAACCCCAAATAGCGAGCCCTGAAAGGGCGGCACAAGACTTTCCAGGGTCGACTCAAAAGATGTGGGTACAAGTATGGCGTGGAGGGAGCTCCGCGACCGGAACGTGGGGTCAAAATGCAGATAAATGAAGAGCTGCGGTAGCAGCGACAGAAAAACGGGTAATTCTCGTTGCCCGAACAAGCAATGGGAAGATGTGTATAAAGATAAGGGTCGTTGCCTGGGGCGTCAGGTCAAAGATATGGATTTTGAAATTCACTAACATGATATGACGTACGATAACAAAGAGCTTTCCTTCAAAAATGCTTACTTCATAAACCAAATCGAAATTGATATCTAATCCAGGCGCTACCAATTCAGTTTTTCTTTCTTGAATCATGTCTACAACATGGATCGAATTGGTGATCCTGCAATGACTATATCTCTTTTTGATTTTCCACCCCCTCTTTGCGCCTCTTGTACTCCTTTGCGTTAAAATGCTATGAAAATTGTCACGAAATTTGATTTTTATTGATTTCGTGATACTTTTCAGATATCTCAAACTTGAATAATCGAAAAAATTTAAAAGATCATCTCAATATCTCTCCTGAAAATGTAGTCTTTGACAATCCATATTTTCAGAAAGGAACACAGAGCCATAAGGGATGTCAAATCGATTATATGGTTCAAACAAAGTATAATTCCCTTTATCTTTGTGAAATCAAATTTTCGAAAGATAAAATTGGATTATCGATCATTGAGGAAATTCAAGACAAAATTAAGCGTCTTTCAACTCAAAAAAATCTTTCAGTATGGCCAGTCTTAATTCATGTCAATGGAGTGGCTGAGTCGGTACAGAAAAGTGGCTTTTTTTCTAAAATCATCGATTTTGGTGAATTTCTCACAGAATAAATCAATCGATGTGTTCAACAAAGAATCCCTCTTGCGAGAAAATCAAGAAAAAGTCATGGTAAAAATTTAACACTGGAACACTTCCAGCAAAGGAGTTAACCATGGCCCCAGCAGTCAAGGAAAAGAGCGAACACAAAATCTCTAGTTTCCAAGGAAATAAATATTCCAAAGAACTCAAACTCCTTGCACTCAATCCCATTGATCTATCCAAACCTGGAGTGCTCACCCCTGAGAGAATTGCCAACTGCTGCGCTGAAGCATGCGGCTATTCCCTTCTTTATGGCACTGAGAAGATCAACGATGACGTGCTTTCAAACTTGAAATCCTTGGCTGAGGAACAACGGGTTTTTCAAAAAATGGAGCAGATGCAAGATGGGGAAGTCGTGAACTTTATTGAACACACCTCTTCCGAGAACCGTAAAGCTCTGCACACGGCAACCCGCGATTTCTTCGACAGCCCCCGTTCCGCAAAAAATGCCAAGGAAGCGGCCAGCGAAGCACTGAAAGAAATCAATAAGTTGAAGACCTTCCTCGCAAACATCGAGAAAGAAAACAGCTTCGACGAAATGGTGATGATCGGCATCGGAGGCTCAGACCTCGGACCTCGCGCTCACTATTATGCTCTAGAATATCTCCTGAAGCCTGGAAGAAAAATTCACTTCATCTCCAATGTCGACCCTGACGACGCCGCTTCAGTCTTTAAACACGTGAACCTCAAACGCACCCTCGTGGTCGTTATTTCTAAGTCCGGCACGACCCTCGAGACCGAAACAAATGAAGAAATTGCCCGAGCAAAATTCGAAGCGGAAAATTTGAACCCCCATTCCCACTTCATCTCAATCACGATGCCCAATACCCCCATGGATAATAAACATCGCTACAGGGAAACGTTCTATGTGTGGGATTGGATTGGCGGACGCTACTCCACCACTTCGATGGTGGGAGGTGTCGTCCTCTCTTTTGCCTTTGGTTTTGATGTGTTTTGGGAACTGCTGAGAGGAGCTCATGACATGGACAAAACCTGCTTTCAACAAGACTTATTCACAAATTTACCTCTGTTGGCAGCACTGATTGAAGTTTGGAATCATAATTTCTTGCATTATCCCACGACAGCAATTATCCCCTACTCACAGCCGCTTCACCGCTTTCCGGCACACCTGCAGCAGGTCGGTATGGAATCTAACGGCAAAATGATCGATAAGAAAGGTGTTCTCACTGATTTCGAAACAGGGGCAATCTGGTGGGGAGAGCCGGGAACAAACGGACAGCACTCATTCTTTCAACTTCTTCATCAAGGCACGAGCGTTATTCCTGTCTGCTTCATTGGCTATAAAGAAAGCCAACTAGGAGAAGATTTGCTTGTCCAGGGGACATTCTCTCAAGAAAAACTTCTTGCGAATATGTTTGCACAGTCTCTTGGTTTGGCTTTAGGCAATCAAACTGATAATTTAAATAAATTTACCCCTGGAAACCGCCCCTCTCATATTCTTCTTGCAAACCGCCTCACCCCCTATTCGCTCGGCGCTCTCCTCTCGTTTTGGGAAAATAAGGTTGATTTTATCGGCTTCATCTGGGATATTAATTCCTTTGATCAAGAAGGCGTTCAACTGGGAAAAGTCTTAGCAAACAAGATCATCAACCAGTTAGCTTGCAAACACCAAGGAACCCAAGATAAGGCTTCCTATCCTCTAGGAGAAGCCTACTTGAAACATCTTGACCGGTTATAACTATTTGACGACACCGCTATGAATTCACTCTTTCAACTCGACATCCCTAAACGGAATGCCGCCTGCTTTGCAAAAGGAGAGCGGTTGATTCCTGACATGGAAGTCGTTTCACTCCTCATTGAAACAGAAACTAGAACCGTCACCAGGCGCGATTTTTGTCTGGCTTGCTGGGCTGAACTTCCCCAAGAGAGCATCAAAGAAGCACAGGGCTATTGGAAGTCTAAGATTGAACGAAAAGAACGACCGCAGTCTTCCAATCGCGTTGAACGAGCTCTCCACCTCTTGCAGCAGTCGCTTAAAGATGCCGAACCCGACGAGGTGGAAATCTTCGTTTTGAGTTTATTCCTCGCACATGCCCGCCAACTCATCCTCAGAAAAGAATTCTCTGAAGGTGGAAAAAACTATCACCTCTATGAAATTGCCAAACAGGATGAATTCGTCACCATCCGTCTCATCGACCTCACTCAAACTCAAATCGATCAGAAACAGAAGTCTTTGGCGCTCAAACTAATGTAGAAGCAACTATGTTTATACACACTAGATGCGGGTATACAGATGAGATCAAAGAATTTCTCTCTTATCTCCTTTCTGAAAAAGGGTATTCTCCTCATACCATCGATGCCTATAGAAGAGATATTCAAACGTTTGCTGCATCCCTCCCCCTCGATCACATGACCTCTTGGAAGGATGTGACTCAACACCATATTGTCAACTTTCTTTCGACTAAGAAAAGTCAGGGCTACGCCTCTTCTTCCATCGGCAGGACCTTAGCAGCGATTAAAGTGTTTTTTAAATTCCTCAAAAGAGAAGGTGCGATCTCAATCAATCCTGCTAAACTCCTTGACAATCCGAAGATTTGGCAGCTGATTCCTAACATTTTATCGCTCCATGAAATTGAAACCCTGCTCATGCAACCTGTTCTGACAAAAAAAAGCGGAGCGCGGGATCGGGCGATCTTAGAGGTCTTGTACAGCTCAGGACTGCGCGTTTCAGAGCTCTGCCGCCTTAAAATCAGCGATGTAGACGACCACTACCTCCGCATTCGAGGCAAAGGGGGGAAAGAGAGGCTTGTCCCGATCGGCACCCCCGCTCTCGCAGCCATCGATCGCTATCTGGCTTTTCGAGATGGGCCTCAAGAAGAAGGAGTTAACGAATTATTCTTAGACAAAAATAATCGTCCTGTCGATCGAATTTCAGTTTGGAAACTTGTTAAAAAATATGCTAAAAAAGCCGGCATCACTAAGTTGATCTCTCCTCACACCTTCCGACATTCATTTGCGACACATCTTTTAGACGGTGGTGCAGACCTGCGTGTGATTCAAGAGTTGCTAGGACATGCCAGCATAGGAACAACAGATCGGTACACACATGTCAATAGCAAGCAACTGCATGCTGCTTTTCAGAACTGCCATCTGCGCAATGATTGACCGTTATTCCTGCTATTGTTGCTGCTGTGGCTGAATTTGTTCAAGTCTAGCGCGGCTGCTTATGTCAAGATTTGCCCCTAGATTGGCAGCGAGATAGAGAGCTGCAACATGCATTGATGAAGGTAAAAATTTTAAGGCTAAGAAAACACCTCCCAATACAAAAACATGTCTTCTGAAGAAAGTATTTTGCGCTAGGATAACCGTATTCACTTTGTTGGCGACCCAAGCAACTTGATCACTGAATATAAACCCTAAGGCAAAGCTATATACCGCAAAATTATGAACATGAAGGAGAAGAAAAACAGAAAAAATATTTTGTGCAATTTCAACCATCTTGAAATCGGTGGAAGGCTCTAATCCTACTCGTATAATATCATAGATCCCTCTTCCAACAAGTCCAAGAATAGAGTGATCTATTTGTCGTAAAGCAGTATCAATCATAGAGTTTCTCCTATTTATTTTCAGTTCAGCATATTACACCATTTTATTTCTTTATGCAATAAAAGAAAGTGGGATTGCAAGGCTCTAAAGTTGGCGGGGTACAATTAAAACACAGAGACACAGATCTGTGCCTCTGTGTTTCTATCATTTGACAGCTTTAGCAAGATGAAGTATATCAAAATTAATCGAACCTAATACCGGCATCTAGTCAATGAACGATGATATAAAAGAATTCCGACTCACAAGAAAAGTCGTCGCAAAGCTTAAGAATCAAGACAAGGTCATCCAAGAGCTTGAAGAGGGTAAAACCGCGCAAGAAATTTTGGAGTTTTCGCAAGAGACAATGGCAAAATTCTATCGCGCAGCTTATATGTTATTTGAAAATAAACGTTACGAAGACGCTTCTAATGCTTTTCTGTTTCTCGCTTCTCTGAACTTGAATAATTATGAATATTGGCTCGGACTTGGAATGGCCACACAGATGTGCCATCAATATGAAGAGGCAATCGATGCTTATGAACTTGCAGCATTATGTGATATCACAAGTCCTGTTCCCTATTTTTATCTTGCTAAATGCCTATTTGCTATCCACGATCGAGAAAGCGCTTTACAAGCTATTGAACTTGCTATTGAAACAGCAGAAGATCAAGAGGAATTTTCTCAACTTAAAGAGCAAGCTCTCGCAGCACGTGAGATGCTTCTCAGAGCATAGTTTTCGTTCACTAAAAGACGATTCAGGCACTTGGGAGAGCGGTCAAACCCCTCTTCATTTGGCTGCTCAAACAGGTGATCTCGAAGCAATCTTATTTTTAACAACAAAAGAGGTCAGGTGATCGGATCTTCAAGTAACGAGAGCGTTTGGAATTGTGCTCCTTCGAAAGAATGCCTTTTTATCAGCCATCTCGAATATGGTCTTTAGCTCTTATTAAACGCAAAGACGCAAACTCGAGTTTAGCATTTTTTTACCCTAACTTTGTGTCGCTCTATACTCACGATTCGTTTAAAAAAAATTCAACCTAAATGGATACATGTTTTGCAACTATAGGATAATTGACAGGATGCGAAAGCATACGTATCAGTTGCTATGCTGGATTTCGAGTCGATCTTATAAAGATCTTTCTTGAAAAAGAGCGAACACTCCAATTAATGTGTTTATTCACAAAAACCAAAAAT
>JAGVJP010000029.1 GCA_020051075.1 Parachlamydiales bacterium | reverse complement strand
TTAACCTCTCTTGCAGCCTTTCAGGCTGCGATTTTTATTTAATTCCACCCAGGGCGTTGCCCTGGGCTGTTGCAATTTCAGCCCTTCGGGCTGTGGTGATCCAGAAGTTATTCTGGAATGAGGTATTCCAGAAGTTGTTCTGGGCTGTGGTGACCCAGAAGTTATTCTGGGCTGTGGTATCCCAGCAGTTGTTCTGGCTGCTGTAATTTCGAGCTCTTCGAACTATTTTTTCTATTGCCTGAAGGGCTCCAATTGCTACAGCCCAGGGCAACGCCCTGGGTATGCTCAGAATGAATATCGCAGCCTGTAAGGCTGCAAGATGAGAAGGGCTATGCGTATGCCTGTCTATCGTGTTAACTGTGTTAAGCTTGAGTTCTCGTATTTGTTTTTTTGTCTACAGTCTCAGATTATCTTTTGTTGAACCGCCTTTCCCCATACATAGTTGAGTTTTCCCATTTTTTTGAACTGATTGCGCTCAAGCGTGATCGTTGCCGGACCACCAGTTTGACTCGATGCAATAGGTTTAAGGATGGTAAAGAATTTTCCTTCGGTTGAAACGTTAATGGTTAAAGGAACGATCTCTCCGAAACTCTTGTTTTTGACGATCAGTGACTCTTCAGGTTTAAAACCTTTTCCACTCAGAATAAACAAAGAGCCATCTGGCTTTATCATGGTTAAAGAGACATAGGCTTCATCGCTCCATTCAAACTCTATCGGATAGGGAATAATGTAACCCGCGAGATACGTTTGTTTATCCGCAGAAACCAGCACATAATAAGAAGGTTCTCCTTGCATAAATCCATTTAATACAATCTGCAATCCATGTAGGGGGAATTTATTTTTGATAGGAACCAACTGTCCTGCTCTATCGGCGACATATTCTTCAATGGGAATTTTGTTAAAAGCCATGTTCAAATTATAAAAAGTATATCGCTCACCAGGAGAAAAACCGCTCGCGTCGAATTCAAGGAAGGCTTGACAACTCTTCTCCAGTTCTTGAATCTTGTTCTCATGTACATTAACGTTAGCTGCGTAATCTCTTGCTGATATCCGGATGCAGTCAAACTTTCGTCCATTGGATTTGCTGGAGTTTTGCAATGTAAGGGCCTCCATGATTGAGATAAAGATAGGATCTTCTTTAGCTTCCACAAATGAGCTAGAGCTAATAAACAAACTTAAAATCAGACTCCAGGTTATATAGTATAGACTCCTCATAGAGTTCTCGTTGGTGTTTGAATTGAGAGGGAACATTGATATAAAAAGTGTTGAAGACTTGAATATCACATAAGAGAGTATGTGATGTACACATTAATGTGAATAATAAATTTAACACGAAGTATTCTATGCAACGGAAATGATTGATTTTTTTCATAGGATCGACAACGGTGATGAATAGTGATTTCGATGTTTTGTTAGAGTAGGAGAGGATGTGATGATTTCCAATAGCGAAGGCTTTGTAGAAAGTCAGGGGATAAAAATTCATTATTTAGCCCAAAATATTCATGAGGCAAAACCATTATCTCTCCTGTTTGTCCCTGGAGTCATGATGCCTGCTTGGATATGGGAAAAGCAGCTCGATTTTTTCTCTAAAAACTATAAAGTTGTCGCCATGGATCCCCGCTCTCAGGGAGATTCTGAACAATCTTCCGAGGGACATTACGCTTTTTCACTGGCCAAAGATATTAAATCTGTCGTGGATCGACTTAATTTAGAACCTTTGGTATTAGTTGGATGGTCTCTTGGAGTCCCAGAAGTGGTGAATTATGCTGCACATTTTGGCTCAAAGGGGTTGATAGGACTCGTTTTGGTTGATGGACTTGTTGGAATAGACTCTAGTGTGCCATTTTATCAAGCCACAGTCGATTATTGGGCGCAGCTTCAAATTGATCGAATCCCTAAGACACAAGAATTTGTCAGGAGCATTTTTAAACAGCCTCAAACTGAAGCGTATCTCGAAAAATTGAGTGAGGCAGCTCTGCGTACGCCTACTAATACAGTGATGACTTTAATCGACAATTATCTCTTGCAGGATTTTCGCCCTCTTTTGCCGCAAATTGATATTCCTACGTTGATTGCAACAGTTGACGGACCCCGCCTGAATTATATGCAGAAAATGCAAAGTTTGCTTCCTCATGCCCATTTGGAGATTTTTAAGTCCGCTGGCCATGCCTTATTTGTAGATCAGCCAGAAAAATTTAATCGATGTTTGGAGGTATTTATTGAGGATCTTAGAGTTGGACGGAGCAGTTAGCAGTTTAATCGTTCCTACGCTCAACTCAGGGATGAAGAGGAGATTAAAGAACTGATAGAAAGAAGTTCTCTCAACGCCTATCTTATCGTGTTGAACAACTCCATTCGAATTTTCTAATATTTTTAAGATGTACTTGTTATTATAGGTTAACACATTTATCAAGAGGCAATACTCATGCAGCGCTGTATAGATAGCGTTTTCTTCTTACTTAGTCTTATCTTCATGATATTTATTGCACACCATGCAGTGATCTATCTTCATGAATGGACTCACGGAACTTTTGCTTGGATAACAGGTTATAAAAACTCACCGTTTGACATCCATTATGGAGAACGGTGGTTGACTTTATTGGATATCGATGAGGCTGTTCCTTATAAGAAAATTTTCGAAGATGGAAAACCCGCTGTAGTCGCTCTTATTGCAATTGCTCCTACTGTTTTACAAGCGATAGTGTTTCTATTAGGTTTGAAGCTACTAAGCATTCAAATGATCCAAACAAGAAAGTGGTTGTTTACATTTTTGTACTGGTTCATCCTCCTGGAGCTCGGAGAGTTTTACGCATATATCCCAATACGAACATTTTCAGAATCGGGTGATATATTTAATTTCCGCAGTGCCACTGGACTGTCTCCTTGGATGATTGCCATACCTGGCACTCTCTTTGTCATTTGGGGCATCTATCGTTTTCTCACCGTTGAAGAACCTAAAGCTTGTTCATTGCTCAACATCACTTCCAAATACGGTCATTTTTTCTTTCTTCTTGGAACACTCGTTCTTTTTTTTGGATATTACGGGGGAGCTGGATTGTTGATGCCCGATGTTCTGTCCCGTACGTTAAGTTATATTTCTTGGGGGATGATCCCCATTATTTTGTTATTGATGTATCAAAAAGCCTCAAATGACAGCAATTCTGGGTGAAAGAAAATCCCCTCGAAAAAGGGCAAGGTTGTCATGGTCATCAATATGAGCATTAATTCCACGATTCAAAATAGAAAAGCATGCCGGGCTTATTTGGATAAAACTGTGGATAAAGAAATTATCCAATCAATTTTGGAAATAGTTCGATGGGCGCCATCTGGAGTTAACCACCAGCCCACTCAATTCCTATAGAACTGAACGAGCAGCAGTAGAAAGCTTTACACGTTGGTATCATTAAACCAGTTTTTGAGACCAGATGGTTTCGTTAAAACCTGTTAGTCCAAAGTTATCTGCAAGCAAGAAAGGACGTTTGACAAGCATGCCATGCTGGCTTAGAAGCAATAGCGCGTCCTTCTCTGTCATCTCTTTCAGCTTTTCGCTCAGCTGCATTTCTTTATATAACAGGCCCGATGTGTTGAAAAGCTTTTTCAAATTGCCGTTCTGATACTTCAACATCTGTTGCAGCTCTGCAATGGATGGAGGTGTGGCTGTGATCTCTTTCACGGCAAATGTTGCTCTATGCTGCTTTAAAAAAAGGAGCGCTTGTTTACAGGTAGAACATTTTTCATAAAGATAAACGATCATTTTTATTTCTTGTTCACTTAAGGGATTGTTTTAGAACATGTTTGGAGCTCAACTTGATGAGGTCCATCCAGCCATTCTTTTTCTTTAGCAAAAGTAGCGTGAATGTTAGTGAGAGGCAAGTTGAGTTCCCGAAACTTTGCTGTCATCAGTTCACCATAGTTTTGACGAACAACTTCACAGGAAGTTAGATCCAGTAAAGTGACAACTTCTTCGATAGCGGCTTCTGAGGGGCCTTCAATTTCAATGAATGAACCAATAAAAGGCAGCTTATCCAGGACGATCTCACAATCATTTTGAATAAATGTCCAACGTTCCTTCTCTGCTGCTTCGTTCGGATTCAACCCTTGGCTCAACAACTGCTTGTGAATGTTTTCTCCTTCAGCAGCAATAAATTCAAGTTCAATTCTATTTGACATGCCGCTTGGTAAATCGACTCTAGGACTTTTAAGGGCGATGGTTTTCTTTTCATCAAAAGAACGTATCCGGATGACCAAATCTTGCTTTTTAAGTTGACCATCAGCAGTGTCATAGTATTCATCGAGTTGTTTAAGATGAGATATGGGAGGACCAAATGATTGAATGCACTTTTCATATACCCGTTGAAAGTGATCGTCAGAATCGATGGAGATTTTTATTTCTAATTCGTTAAGTCTCATCGAATGCTCCTTTGTAGAGCTTTAGATCATAATGGAGGGAGGTTGTTTCGTGCAATATTTCATTATCCTATTACCAATAAAGATGTGCCGCCCCTTCAGGGCTCAGTGGAAGGTGCGGCTCTTCCAGGCCGTCAGGCCTTACCATTACTCATTTTTTCAGCGCGAAGCGTTTGGAGTGCGGAAGTCCTCTTCCGCTTTATCGACGAATAGCATTGATAAGAGCTTGTGGATAGATTATAGTTAGTTTTAGGCGATAGCACCAGACGTGGATAAGCTTGAGAGAAAAGTAGGAG
>JAGVJP010000122.1 GCA_020051075.1 Parachlamydiales bacterium | reverse complement strand
TTTAGGCGATAGCACCAGACGTGGATAAGCTTGAGAGAAAAGTAGGAGATACTGAACGCTGCGCGAAGCGGTAGAAAAATTCAAAAGACACGAATGTCTTAAAAATTGATCTAGAATAAAGCGAAAGAGGACTTTCGCACTCCAAACGCTTCGCGCTGAAAAAAAATGTAAGGCCGTCAAGCCTGAGGGCAGTTCACCCCTATTTATGAGCCCTGAAAGGGCGGTACACTTTATCATTGTATTTTCATCCAGCTGGGGACTATTGACTTTTAAAAAGAATATTCATTATTCATATCAAGTTGGTCTCTAAACACCTGGTGTTCGTGATGGCAGAAGAATCTAAAATTCCATTTAAGAAGAATATCTTTGTGACAGGCGCCCCATCCTCAGGGAAGACCACCGTCATCAAGAAAGTCATCAAGCTGTTGTCTATCCCTGCAAAAGGATTCTATACTGAAGAGGAGCGAGTGAACAATAGGCGGGTGGGCTTTCTTATGCATAGCCTGGATGGTAAAAAAGGCTATCTTGCTCATCAAGACATCTCTTCTGAGCATTACATTCGCCGTTACGGTGTAAGCATTGCAAATATCGAGTCCATCGCGGTTCCTGCAATATCTCCAGAAGCTGGGCGAGTGATCATTTTAGATGAAATTGGGAAGATGGAATGCTTTTCATCAACGTTTATTGCAGCAGCTTTGCAAGCTCTTGATTCTCCCAATATTGTTATTGGGACAATCACGTTTGGCGGGAGCGATTTCATTTTAGAAGTCAAACAGCGCAGTGATATTGAAATCATAGAGGTGACGCCTGAAAACAGGGACCATCTCCCCGAGATCATCGCCAAAAAAGTTAGAGCACTGCTCGATTTAGGAATCGGGTTGTAATTCTATGATCTTGCCGTCAGCTTCTTTAATGCTCTTTGATCCATCGGGTTGTATTTGTATGGAAGTGCCATCAGATTTTGTTATGATTTTCGTGCCGTCAACCCTTTTTTCAATCGAAGAACCGTCTGCATTTTGAATAATTTTTGTCCCATCGGGCTTGATTCGAACAGTGGTATGATTCGGAGCTGTGATGACTTTTGTCCCATCAGCCTCTATTTGGACCGAAGTGCCATCTGGATTTGTAATGGCGACTTTTGTCCCTTGGTGAACTAAGGAACCTTTCTCCGCTTCCTTCGAGGTGGGTTGTTCTCCCTGAAGGTTAGCGTGTAATAACCCACAAAAAATGAATATCCCCGATTTCAGCAAATAGTGTGTGTTTTTCATATTTTTCGATTTTCCTATGATAGAAATTGTCTTAAGCCAACTTAGCGTACAAAAAATGATTGGGCGACGCCAATGTACATTTAATTTTTCTGAAGAAAATAGTCAAGGTTGACCAGCAATTCTGGATGAAAGAAAGTCTAAAAAACGAAACATATTTGATTTTCCCATCCTCTTCTTGCCTTTTTGCGCCTTTGCGTTAAACAAAAAAGGGGGTTGAATAGTTTTTGTTCTAAGCTTTCTTTAAAAAGCATGTTTTCAATACGATGGTATTTCTCCCTTTGCCGCATTCGATTTCTTCATCATTACCAGTTAAACGAATGTCTTTATATAGCGTGCCTCTTTTGATGGTCATAGAAGCACCCTTCACTTTCAAATCTTTAATCACCGTAACACTGTCACCGTTACTGAGCTCTGCCCCGTTGCTATCTTTAACGCTCATATGACCCTCCTTAGGCTGGTTTAAGATTTCATGTTAGTGTTTTCGAAGTTTTAGACCAAGAAGATTGCGAGGGGGTTAGGCATATGCATCAGGCTAACTTATGTTTCTTCTCTATCTGGATCATCAACCACCTGAATTACAATATGCGCTGAATCATATTGCAATGAGAAACTATGGAAAATCCAGAAATCATTTTCTTTTTGTTGCTATTTGCTGTTCTTCTGGTAGGGTTGGTACAAAAGATCCATGTGCCCCGCAGCATGAAGTCGATGATCGGCTTTTAATGCATCTAGAAAATGAACTCGATATGTTGGAGATCCATATCGCTCGTGCAGAACTTAAATGATAATACTCATCTAATAATTATTTTTTTAATTAATTTAATTGTTATTTATTGTGTTTAATTTTTATTTTTGATACAGTAGTTTTAATTTTAAATAAAATAGAGAGAAGAATTACTTTGTTGGTTAACGATTTAACTTATAACATTGATTTTATTAATCCTCGGCATAAGAATGATGTTTATAGAGCTTTGGTTGCTACAGGATTAGCATTAGGTTCTGTTTTTATTCGATGGGAGCCTGTAAAAATTGTCGGTTTAACCGTTCTCACAGGAGCGATTTACGGAATTGCAAATGATATGTTTGCATGCAGGGATTGCATAGAATATTTTACTAATAACCATCGATCCGATGGGAGAGAATTAGAGAGGCGAATACTTAGAACATTAAATCCAACCCTTAATGCTATAGTCTGGGGAATGATTGCAACATGGGATGTATGTGTTATCGCAGGTGTTGTCCTAGCTTTAGCTGCTAGAGCCCCTTGTCCAGGATTAGCTTTAAAAATATCAGCAGCTCAACTCGCTCCTTATTTAGCCATTGGCGCCGCTTTGACGATAATCATAGCTCATATTAAGAGTCGCTTAGCACAAAAGAAAATGGCTGAGAATCCTCATCTGAAATACCCAGGTGTTCCTCTAGATTTACAAGCAGGTTGGGAAGCCTGTAATTTGAGAAATTTAACAGGTTACACAGCAATCGGTTTGGGAGGAATTGCTTTATCAATTGCCATCATTGTTGCAAGAGTTGGTCTCATTAGATTGTAACAATTTTCACAATCTTACCCCTTTTTTTAACGCAAAGAAGACGCAAAGGCGCAAAGTGTTAAAGGGAATTTTTAAGGATAAGGTGATCAAGCATAGCAAGAGAGATTGTATCGATCGCACCATTCGTGGGGAGACCGCTGAGATATGTTAAAGTCCCATTAGGATCAACCAAAGCAGCGAAAGGGGCGCCATTAGATTTTCCTCCAACAAGTCCAAATCCGGCAGCATTGATGACAGCACCATCTAAAAAACCGTCGCCAGTGGGCAGACCTTTCAGTGGCGTCAAGGAGCCATCTGGGGCGACGAAGGCGCCGAAAGGGCCTGATGAAGAGAACCCGGCAATGAGTCCCGTCCCAGAGTCATTGATGACACTGGTATAAATAATTCCCTTTGTAGAGGGGAGGTTTTGTATGGTAGTGACACGACCTCTCCGAGAGACGAAGGCGGCATAAGGAAGAGTCAATGAGGTCCCTCCCATGATTGCTGATCCCGAGGCATTGATAGCAACACTATAGAGAATTCCTTGGGGAAGGTTAGAAATGGGTTTCACTGTTCCTCTGCGAGAAACGAATGCAGCGTACACAGAATCGTTGTCTTGACCTCCAATGAACTTGAGTTTTGATTCATTGGTGGCCACCCACAGCAGGCATACAAGACAAAGCAATGATGAAAATTATCCTGGAAGAATGAGGGTGCAAGTGAACCAGAAAGAAGAAAATATTTTGAATGGGGAAAAGTTTAAAATCAACAAACAAAAAAATTCTTGATGGGTAGAAAGAGCATCTGTGGTATTGACTTTATATTGCGTTGTGCTTGGAATAGCTCAAGCCGCTTTTGCCAACTATTTAACAGTTGGAGATGCAAGAGTCCAGCGCTGGGAGACATATGTTGTACAAGATGTCGTTCAGGATGATCATATTCGTTTTTGTAATTATTCTATTTTTAGCAGGTAATCAAATGAATGCAGCACAAAACGCCCCTTCCAGAAGTGAACTTGAAGCGTTAATGAGAGAAAAGAAAGTGCCAGGACTCTCTCTTGTAATGATTGAAAATGCTGAAATTATTGCGCATATGGAGTTGGGGTTAAAAAACACTCAGAAAACAGATCTGATCGATAAGAATACAATATTTGAAGCTGCTTCTCTTAGCAAACCGGCCTTTACTTATGGAATTTTAACATTAGTGGAAGATGGCAAATTAGATTTAGACAAACCCCTTACTGAATATCTGTGTTATTCCGATATTACAAATGATCAAAGGATCAATTCTATCACAGCAAGAATGGTTCTAATGCACACTAGTGGCTTTCCCAATTGGAGGTCCAAAAAGGAATCTTTAAAAATCCATTTCCAGCCTGGTGAAAGATTCAGTTATTCAGGAGAGGGTTTTCTGTATTTGCAGAAGGTTGTAGAACATATCTCCGGATTATCTTTAGAAGAATACATGCAGAAAAATGTTTTTATCCCTCTAGGAATGACACAGAGTTCTTTCATATGGACGAATGATAGTAAAAAAGCTAATGGTCACAATTCTGATGGTAACCCCATTGAAAACCAAAGAGACATCCCTCAAAATGCTGCCTTTACAATGCACACCACTCCATTAGATTATGCAAAATTTGTTATAGCTATCTTAAAAGGAATGGTTTTGAATTCAAAAACCATTAATGAAATGCTCCGGCCTCAAATTCAAGTGCAGGAAGGCAGCACTAATTCTATTGAGAACTTTACAGGACAACTCTCAAATTCAGTCTCGTGGAGTTTGGGATGGGGAATTCAGTGCACTGAAATGGGAAATTCATTTTGGCATTGGGGGGATAATGGAGGATTTAAAAGCTTTATTTTAGGATCTAAAAATAGCAATAATGCGATGATTATCTTTACGAATGGCTCAAATGGGCTGATTCTCATTTCAGAGATTATTGAAAAATATATGGGAGCTCCACAACCTGCTCTTGATTGGCTAGAAAATCAATAAAAATTCAAAACTCAGGTTAATAAAAAAACCGAATGGTTGCTTAAGTCCCCATCGTCCCTCTCTTCACATAGGGTGTAAAAAAAATGTGGAAAAATAATTTGAAAACCAAGTACGTTCAAAATTTTGTTACATATCATCAAAATTTGGAGAAAAATATGTTTAATTTAAGTCGTCTTGCGGTCTTATTTGCACTTGTATGTGCAATGAATTCCTCGTTAACGGCATGGGAGTGCTGCGAGCAACCCTCGTGGGGGTGCTGCGAGCAACCTTCATGTAACAGATTTTATATTGGTGGATTTGGTGGAGGGGTCTACTCAAACACCAATGAAGTGAGTCAATACGGAACTGCATTTTTTTCTGAACTTGATTCAATAGGTCCCTTACCTATCATTGCTGAGGGGCATTTAAAGGAAACTTCGACAGGTTTCGGTGGAGGACAAATTGGATATGAATGGACTAGACCGTTGTGTTCATGCTGGTCTATAGCTCCAGCAGTAGAGTTGGAATACTTCTATTTTAGTCACAGCAAAAAGGGACACCTCATCAACCAAACAGTGGTTGGTTTGCCTGAGCACGACTTTGTAGATTCCTTTCATATGAACTCGAATTTCATACTCGCTAACATAGTGTTGGCGGTAAATAGTGACTGTTTTTGTGGATTTTCTCCTTATGTAGGGGGCGGCATTGGTGCGACACGCGTATCACTTCATAAGGCTGATTCTTTACAAGTGGAGCCGACAGAAAAAGGCGTAAACCATTTCAATTCTAATCGGAATGACTCCACTTGGACGTTTGCAGCTCAAGCCAAGGCTGGTCTGCGCTTCAATTTCGGTCAATTATTCTGTTTCTGTCATAATCTCCATGTTTTTGCGGAGTATCGTTACCTCTATGTTGATTCCAGCAACTTTATTTTTGGATCAACGAACTACAAAACTCACGTCCCTACGTCGCCCTGGAACGTGAAAGTGAAAAATGTTAGCTACAATGCATTTGCTGTAGGCGTTCAGTTCGACATTTAACTGAACTAGGGGACTTAAGCGACCTTGGAACCTTGGCGACAGAGATCATGTCCCCAAGGTCTCCTTTCTTAGAATCTGCTATCACATCTTTTAGCTTTCTGGATATACTAGAAAATAAAACGAGGACTCAGGTGATTAAGCATTTATTTACTGTACTCAGCCTGTTAGCTGCTGCTTCAAATGAATTACCTCAAGAGATTTCTGCGAGAGAAGAAGGAAGATTAGCGGTTTCTGTGCCTTTACGTCCTCAGGAGCCAACAGGCGCCATTCCTTACGATGAAGAAGAAGTTAAATACTCTAACATAACTGCAGACGTAACTTTGGCCGGTACTTTAACTCTTCCCAGGACAGGAAAGCCATCTCCTGCAGTTTTACTCATTGCTGGCTCTGGCCCAAATGATCGTAATGAAACCATATTTGGACACAAGCCTTTTTTGGTCCTAGCTGACCATCTTACAAAACAAGGTTTTGCAGTATTACGCGTAGATAAGCGTGGGGTTGGGCAATCCACGGGAAATTACGACGTTTCGACTAGTGAAGATTTTGCTGCTGACGTATTGGCTGGTGTCGAATATTTGAAAATTCGGAATGAAGTTGATGCAGAACAGATAGGTTTGATTGGTCATAGTGAAGGGGGGCTGATTGCTCCAATGGTAGCGGTTAAATCGAATGATGTCGCTTTTATCGTGTTAATGGCAGGAGGTGGCGTAACCGGTGAAGCAACTCTTTATGCGCAAGAAGCTCTGATTTCTCGTGCGATGGGAGTTACTGAAGAACAGATAAGTCATCAACTTGATTTTCAGAAGCAAGTGTTGTCTGTAATCAAAAATGAATCTGATCTTGAAAAAGCTGAGAAACTGCTACGAGAAATTGTCGCAAAACAGTTAGACAATTTACCCAAAGAGGAGCAACAAGCAAGTGCTGAGGTCATGGAAGCCCAAATTAAGCGTTGCAACTCAAAATGGTTCCGATATTTTTTGACTTATGATCCAATAACCTCATTAAAGCATCTTAAGATTCCTGTTTTGGTCATCAATGGCGAACTCGATTCACAAGTTCCTTCAAAACAAAATCTTCCTGTCATCGCCAAAATTCTTGAAGAGGCTGGGAACCGAAATTATAGGATTATTGAATTTCCAAAACTGAACCATCTATTTCAAACATGTGAATCTGGATCTATTTTAGAGTATGGGAAAATTGAAGAAACTATTGCACCTGTAGTTTTAGATACCCTATCAGGTTGGATTTTGGAAATCACTAACTGAACATCATGCTTCAAAAACCGGCCATGTTTCACGCTGACCATGGAATCATTGTCACTCACTATGGATATAGCTTTCTAAATGGAAAAATGAATATGTTAAAAACAGTATATGTTCTCATTGGACCAAAAGGTAGCGGTAAAACCTATATCGGGTCTTTGCTGGAGAAAGAGATTGGTCTGAAATTTTTATCAGTAGAAAAATTAGGGCTAGCGAACATCCCAAAATCAAAACTGAAAGGTGAAAAACTTATCCAGGAAGGCTTTCATCAGGAAGAAGCTGCAATCGATGAAATTTTAAAGATCCATAATGCTGTCAGCTTTGAATCAACTGGGGCACACCCATATCTGCATAGTGTACTTGCCAGGCTTCGAGGTAAGTTTAACGTCAAGCTGATAAGGATTTATGCACCGTTGGAAATATGTTACGAAAGAGTCAAAAGTAGAGATCAAAATGCTCACATATATGTTTCTGAGGTGTTATTAAAAAAGATTAATGAAAATGCAGTAAGAGCAACCTTTGATTGGGATCTTGAGCTTGATAATTCTGATAAATTGACTGCCCTGGAAATTGTCCGTGCATTTACTTCTATAAGCAATGGGAGCTTTTCATTATGAACGCTTCGATTGAGATTAAGCAGAAATGGCTCGGTCGATGTTCCCTGCAAAATTGTATTTTCGGAAAGATAGTTATCGAACCACTCCGTTGAACCCTGTGTTTGCAATTATCTTATAGAAAAACAAGATGTCAGAAAATGAAAAAACCGGACAAATTCTCTTTGAAGAGAGTTTGTCCGGTGAATTGCCGATGACCGGACTCGAACCAGCACTCTATTGCTAGAAGTAGATTTTGAGTCTACCGCGTCTACCATTTCGCCACATCGGCATTGAATGCAACACTACGCTAATCGTAAGAAAGTATAGGGATTGTGACGATTTTGTCAAAGAGATTATGCGTCGATGAGCAAAGGACTTGACCAATCGCGTGCATCCGTCTCTAAATTCAGCAGTGTCAGCAATATCCCTGCAGAACCGTATAAAAAGCCAGCGCGATCAATTTCTGCATGATCTCCTCCCTTCGTCGGTTCGACATCCCTAAATCCAAATAGGTGTTCTGGCTGATAGCTTTTCAATAGGTGCTCTTTGAGAATAGAGACTTTATCTTTGAGGAATGGAGAGCCTGTATCTTTTGCCATCGCCTGCGTTGTCAGTAAAAATCCGGAGGTGCCAAATGAAATATTCGGGCTCAATGGAAATAACTCACTCCCTTCCCCGCTCAAGAAATCTGTATAGGCTTTCGTTGCAAAGGCTTTGATCTTCTCATTTCTTAATGCTTGTCCAGCGAGATAAAGGCTTCTAGATACCCCGATGAGCCCATGGCACCAATTATGTTTAGGCGGAGAGAGTTCAGGGACTTGCTCCCCATCAAAGCGGTTGTTCAATGCGACGATTCCATCGTTGAAGGAAAACCTCTCCATGAGCCAATGGGAGATTTTCTCAATCGCGGCTTCCTGTCCTTTTGTGAAAACGCCTTTTTGCAACGCAATGGATAAAAAAGCGAGCACTCCAGAAATACCATAACCTATGCCTAGATCATAGTGAAAGTTCTCTATCGTTTGATTTGGATGGAGATAGCACCAACCGGGAACCTCTTTCCCATCGATCACTGAGGGATAGGTCAATAACACGAGGAGGTCTAATATTTCACCGAGCAAATAGGCAAAGTTCTCTGTTTGTTGATTTTTTAAGAGGTAGATCCCTATCCCTGAAATGCCGTAGACCAGATTGAAAAGGAAGGAAGGGCCGGTCTTCATCGACTTCATATTGCTTCTTAACGTCGACAACAGCGTTGTTTCAACACGTTTGGAGAGGTGTTGGTTCAAGGTCTTAATTAATTTTTGATAGCGTGTACTGCCTCTAGAGGCTAGTTGAATATAGAAACATATCCCTGCAGAACCATCAAAGAGGCTTATTTGATTTAATCCGTTTAATTCAATGACTTCTTTTATCTTCAGGACATACTGGTGGACCGTTTCATCCCACCCTTCGTTGGGATGGAGCTGATCGAGTTCGGAATAGAGGGGAAGCATTCCTGGATAGCCTGCAGAGGTGGAAAGCTCTTCCCATTCCGGCCTGACGAATAGGGGAGAAGGGTTGCAGTTGGATGGGTTTAGCATGGCATCGCGCACTTTGTCTGGATTGCGCATTCTGTCTGCAATCTCTCTTATGAGTTCTACCGTCTGTTTTGACTCGATATATTCTTTCATAAGTATACCTACTCATCTACAATTTTCTTGACATCAGCATACTCCTTGGGCATATTTTATTGAAAACAAAAATTAATAGAATTTTTATAGCATATGAAATGAATTTGTATATGTGTTAAATAGCAATGTTGTCGCACAATATATGTTATGTAAGATTAAGTTTTAATTTGATAAATCTCTTTACCTGTTCTTAAAAAATTCTTCATCATTTTCCTATCATAATCGGTTATCTTTTCCGAAACAAAAAACGCCGTGAGGGGTAAACAAGTGGAAAAAGAAAAAGAATTAACACAAAATTTATTAATGTTGTCTAGACTTAAAAACATCTCCTTAAATGTGGGAGAACATCTTTTCAGATGTTTATCAAAGCATATTCGACAATTGAAGTGCCTTGATAACTCGATTAGAAATCGAGATGAGTGGATTGAACAAGCGATTAAAGAAAAGCTTGACAATGATAAAAACGTCGATCTAGATCAATCCCTTAAACAAAAGACAATTTCTCTTAAAGTTTCTCCAGAAGTATTTGAGGACTTAGAAAAGAGAGTTGCTCTGATTCGCAAGTTCCGTAGAAGCTACTCTAAGAAGCAGTGGCTGGTCGATGCAATTTATGAGAAGTTAGATAGAGATATGCAAAGAATTAAAGCCTTCGTTGAAGAGAAAATCAACAACGCTTAATTGTTTGTTTCATCCAGTTTTTTTATTGATAGGCGGCACTATTGGCCGTTAGTCACTTTTCTCGACCTCACAGTGGTCAAGAGCTCATTAAAGCTCTTTCGCTCTGTGAGGTTTTTCTTTTTTAACGCAAAGACGCAAAGAAGACGCCAAGGCACAAAGAAAAGGGTGTGCTCAGAACTTTGTGTGTGGGTGGTTTTGCATAGAAAACGTTCTTTCGTGACCATGCAGAAGAGATCATCATTCCAGAAGCTTTAATGGACAATGGACTATATGGACAGGTATGGACTATATGGACGGATATGGACAAAAATAGATTAACCCCCAAAACATGTCCATACCTGTCCATATAGTCCATATTCGTCCATTGTCCATTTGAAGTAATTGCAGAAGTCCTTTCATGCCGCTGCCCGGACCTTATTACCCATAACTTTATGCCGCCCTTTCAGGTCTCGCAAATAGGTAATAGATGCGTGCCCCCTCCGTGCCCGATTGTTCCCTATCGTGCCTGTGCTCAATAAGGACTTTTGCAAATATCTCTTGAGGTCCCTTGACTCTTTCCCTTAGGTCCCTTTGATTTTTTTGGAATAACACTAGTAAACAATGATTTAGGGGATTCGTTTGATGATTTTAATTTTAAAGAAAATGTTATTTATTTAATTACATTGAGTTAAGGTTTGCAGTTGATTTGTTATGTTATTTACTTAATTCGTTTTATTGTTTATAATAAGGTTAAGTTTAATACAAATAATAGTTATCAAAAAGGATTCGTGTCGACTTGTTCGACATCCTTTCAATCTATTTTGAGACCATCCTAAGGAGGGCGTTTATGGCTACAGAATCATCATCTCTATTAAACCCACCGAGTGCAGAGCGGCCCGGTAGCATAGCTGGAGGTTTAGCTCCACCGACTCCAGTAAGAGCAAAGACCACCGAAGAAGCTGCGGTAGACGTTATCGGACGAGAAGTTATAACCCATACGGATAGCCCAAGTGGTGAGCCGTTGTCTTCATCCAGAATTGCAAGTTCCAGTAGCCCAGAAGCCTCACCTATAGTTGGGAGTGTGGATGTTCTAGCTAGCGGAGTATTGTCCCCCAGTGGCGGATCAGATACAACCTTGGAGGATTCATCACTACCAGCGGTAGTAGTCGAAGCGGTTCCAGAAGCAGCACCAACCACAGCAGCAACTACACCAGCGGTAGTAGTCGAAGCGGTTCCAGAAGCAGCACCAACCACAGCAGCAACTACACCAGCGGTAGTAGTCGAAGCGGTTCCAGGAACAGCAGCAACTCCAGCAGCGGTAGGAACTGGAGCGGCAGCTCCAACAGGACCAACGTTTACAGTTAGGCCTGGAACAACGACACTTGCTGATATTCAAGCTAATGCAACTACAATTAATGCCAATGGAATGCCTGGTAATGTATTGAATCAAGTTAAAGGGCATATGGAAACGATGTATGGTGCAGGCAATACCACCATCGGTTCAAAGATGGCAAGAGACGCTAGCGGCAAGTATGATCTTGATACTTGGGATAATCGTGGAACACCTTGTTATAAAATGGACGTCACTTTTGTGGTTACTAATTATGATGTTAGCGCGACACCGCCTACTGTTCGTGGTAGAGTTGAAGTGACAAAGACGATCTATACCAATGCGGTAGATCCCAAACAAGCTTTACAGATCATCGATGCGATTAAGAAAGGGGTCATCGACTCCGCGAATGGAACCGACGCAACATTGCAGCGTGAGTCGACGTTTCTTTTGGATTTTGACAAAGATAAAAAGACAGGTCAATTTACAGGACTCAAATCCATTAAAGGGAGAACAACAAACATTAACTTACCACTTCCAACGACGGAAGCCGCAAGTTATACATTCAAAGGAAAACGAATCAAAGGAACCGAACGCAATGTGCGTCGTGTGACCTATCAGTCTAAGTCGGAGATGCTGCAAAAAGGGGCCTCCTATGCCATCAGGGGCACCGGAGGACGGGATGTCGTAATGAATCGGATAGGGGCTAAACACCTCACGGTTGATACGTTTGTCAAAGATATTGAGAAGAAAGAGAAAGAACTTGAAGAGACGAAAAAGAAATCCTTTATGCGATTCAATGGACTCTTCGGTAATCGAGAGAGCTCTGACGTTGGCACCTTCAAAGCTTATTCTGAGGCTTTTGACGCGGTAGGCGCCGCTGGTGGTAAAATTTCAACAACTCCAACAACTCCAACGATTCCAAAGACTGAGGTAGCTCTTAGGCCCGAGTGGGAATCGATTCCAAAGATCAAAGCTTATGTTCAGGCTCACAATGCAGTCGTTGCCGCAGAACAACTAAAGACGACTGAACTAGCAACAGCACAAAGTAATGTGGACCGATTGCAAACAGAGGCCGATGCGCTGAATGGGCAACTTACAGCGGCTCGAGCAGCTGTCGCTGCCCAGCAGCCGACCTATGAGGCGGCGATGAGGGAAAAAGAAGATGCAGATCAAGAGTTGAGAGATGCAACAGAAGCTAGGGGAAGACTCCCTCCGTCAGAGATAGGTGGGAGCCCTGAACACACGGCCGCATATAATCGTTATATAACTGCGCAGGATCGGAAGCAAGCTGCTCGAACTAACTTAGACGGAATAAAAGCTGAGCGCACCCGTTTAAAAAGTGTGGTTACTAGCTACGATCGGGAGGCTCGAGCAAAACAAGAGGAACATCGCCAAGCAGGTGATGCTTTGAGACAATTGCCCAACCAGTTGGATCGTCAAGTGGCTTCTGCACAACGTAAATTCGACAAAATTCAAACAAAATTTGACACCTTGTCTGAAAAGATGTCAAAACAGCTCGCTGAATTTAGAAGAGAATACGACGAACTTGCTGAACTGAAAAGAACGGTCGATGCAATGGTAGCTGTGCTGGTAACCGATCTGGTCATTAGTCCTACTGTAACGCTTACTGCGGAAGATCTGCAGAAACTGCAGCAAACGCAGGCGAGGTTAGCAGCGATTGAAGCGGATAACCGTGAATTATTAGAAAATTTAGGTTTAACAGGAACGGCACCAATAGTAGCTTCCTTTATTCCTCCTACATCACCATAATTTAAAGCTTCGCGAAGCCAGGAGAAATCCTGGCGAGGCGAACCTGTCAAAATTGACCATTGCCAAGTCGAAGAAGGCTTAAAGGTCTTCCGCACTCCTGAGTAACACTATCCTGCCCTATCTTTCCTATCCTCCACATCCTGTCAATTTTACAGGATGGGAAGGATAGGAAAGATAGGGCAGGATAGTGTTACTTAGGATCAAGCATTAACCCTACCAATCTCTTGACATAAAAATTAGAAAACCTAAAATCTATCCTCACCAGCATCAGCATCGATGCTGGGATAAATTTTTAATAGGATGGTTGAAGATGGAAAAAGGTTCATTGCAAATACATAGCGAAAATATTTTACCTATCATAAAAAAATGGCTCTATTCCGATCGAGATATCTTTGTTCGGGAGCTTGTTTCCAATTCGTGCGATGCGATACAGAAAACGCGGCTTCTGCGAGACAAGGGTGAGGTCGAGTGCAATGACCAGGACTTCCGTATCGATGTGCGGATAGATCAAGAGAAGAAGACGCTCACTTTTTCCGATAATGGCATTGGAATGGATGCCGAAGAGGTTAAAAAATATATCGCCCAGATAGCTTTTTCAGGTGCGGAAGAATTCGTGAGCAAATACCAGTCTAACAATGAGCTGGATCAGATGATTGGCCACTTCGGCTTAGGATTCTATTCTTCTTATATGGTTGCCGATAGGGTTGAGGTGGACACCCTCTCTTATCAGTCGAATGCACAGCCGGTATTATGGAGTTGCGACGGCTCCTCTGACTATGAGATTGTCGAGGGAACAAGGAAGGAGCGGGGGACCGATATCATTCTCCACGTTGGCGAGGAGCATGACGAGTGTTTGAATAGCCATTACGTCGAGAAGATTCTACGGCATTATTGCTCCTATCTCCCCTATCCGATCTATCTGGACGGCAAACTCATTAACACCCACCCTCCTCTATGGATCAAAGCTCCGTCGGAATGTTCTGAGCAGGATTATCTCAAATTCTATCAGCATCTTTACCCTTCTGATGAAGCTCCCTTGTTTTGGGTCCATCTGAATGTCGATTACCCTTTCCGTTTGAAAGGGATTCTCTACTTCCCGAAGATCCGCCATAACTATGACATGGAAAAGAGCAATGTGAGTTTGTATTGCAACCGGGTTTTTGTTTCGGATAGCTGCAAAGATATTATCCCCAACTATCTGATGATGTTGAAGGGGGTCATCGACAGCCCTGACATTCCTTTGAATGTGTCGCGCAGCTATTTACAGGTCGACCGCACTGTCCGGCAGCTTTCGGGTCATATCTCGAAGAAAGTGGCTGACAGCCTCTCTGCACTTTATAAGACCGATCGGAGCCGTTTCATTGCAGGCTGGGCCGACGCAGGTTCGGTGGTGAAGCTGGGGATCCTCGAAGATGAAAAATTCTATGAGAAGGCGAAAGATTTCTTGATCTGGAAAGATACCGATTCTAATTGGATGACGGTCGAAGAGTATCTGGAAGCGAATCGCCATTTGACTAAAGATAAAGTGTTTTACACCATTGACGAGAAGCATGGGGGGGCTGTTTTAAAGATATTCCGGGATAAGGGGATACAGGTCCTCTGTGCCAATAGCCCTTTCGACCCCTATGTGATGCAGAATCTGGAGAAGAAGCTTTCACCGGTTCATTTTCAGCGCATCGATGCGGAGGTTCATGAAGATATCGTCGATAAGAGCCGTGAGAAAACGATCCTCGATGCTGAAGGGAAAACCGAAGCGGTGCAGATGGCAGACTTATTCCGAGCCTATCTAAACGATCAAAACGTTGACGTTGAGGCGAAAAGTCTTGCTTCTGACTCTCTGCCGGCGATGATCACGATGGATGAACAACAGCGGCGGATGAGAGATTATTTTCTGCGGCTGAATCCGGAAGAGAGGGGCGGTCAGCAGTCGTTGTTTGGGAAGAAAACTTTGATCATCAACACCAATAATCCTTTGATCAATGCCATCAGCCGGCTTGAGAAGAAGAATCCCGAGCTTGCAAAAGGGTTGTCGTGGGAGGTTTATCACCTTGCACTTCTCTCTCATCGTGAGATGGATCACCACGATCTGCAAGAGTTTGTCGAACGGACGAGCCATCTGCTGGAGGCATTGACACAGGAAGCGGTTGGTCAGTTTGAATAAACTTAAGAGCGGTGATGCAGGGAGGTGGAAGGGCTTGCTTCTCTTTTTGAAAAGGGTGAATTCTGGCTGCCTGCCGCTGCTTTCGGTGATTTTTATTCTATTTGCTGTCGACGGTTTTTCCGATTTAGGGACGGAGACACTCTACCTGACCTGGGAGTCCCAGCCTGAGACGACGATGACGGTCCAATGGATCACGGGAGCTAATCAGCAAGGGAGTGTTGTTTATATGCGCCCCTTAGGTGAACCCTGTCCATGGATAAGGGTTGAGGGGAGGGTGCTCAAGTTTCCATTTGCTGCTGATTACCTGATCCATCGTGTCACGATGAAGAATCTGAAGCCCGGCAGCTCACATGTTTTCATGGCGGAAGCATCCGATCAGGAGTTTCGTTTTCATACATTGCCTGAAAGACTGCCTGAAGAAGGATTCACTTTTGTTGAAGGGGGTGACATGTACCATGATGGGATCGACATCATGGAGAAGGTCAGCAGGCAAGCCGCTTTGACCGAGCCTGCCTTTGCCCTCATTGGCGGAGACATCGCCTATTCTGTTTCTGGACACTCTCCAAACCATCCTCAAAAAATCGATCGTTGGATTGAGTGGATTAAGTCGTGGCATGCGACAATGGTGACGCCGCAAGGCTACTTAGTCCCAGTCATTGCAGCGATTGGCAACCATGACTTGATTGGGCAATATGGGCAAACGCCTCACGAAGCAGCGATTTTTTCGGCCCTTTTTCCTTTATCGAGGGGGCAGATATACACTGTGTTTGACGTAGGCTCCTATCTCTCGATTTTTCTGTTAGACACAGGCCACGCGAATCCGATTTCAGGCAAGCAGACAGCCTGGCTGAAAGAAACGTTAGCACAGCGTGCGGATAGGTTATACCGTTTTGCTGCTTATCATGTTCCCGCTTACCCTTCTGTGAGACGGTATTATAATTCTACAAGCAATGCGGTCAGGCACTACTGGGTGCCGTTGTTTGAGAATGGGGGAATCCAGACTGCTTTTGAGCATCATGATCATGCTTATAAGCGAACATTCCCGCTCTTGAGGAATAAATTCAACCCACAAGGGATTGTCTATATCGGAGATGGCGGGTGGGGGGTCGAAGAGCCACGGAAGCCCCGTTCAAACGTTCGCCGCCATTTTCTTGCGAAGTTTGCCGCGTCGCGCAATTTTATTGAGGTGAAGCTCACACCGACGATGGAATTGATCAGAAGCATCAACGACAGGGGCGAAGTCATCGATACATACCAAAAGAGGAGAGGGTTGTGAAGGGTCTTTGGATTTTTTGTGTGTTTGCTGCTCTTTTTTTTACTGGCCCTCTTTCTGGGCAGGTTTTATTTCCTGATGAGGGGACCCTCATCGTCACCTATCAGACGACGCCGGAGGGGAATAGGTTGGACCGCATCCGCTTTTGGCTGATCAACGATGCTAAAGAGCGGACGCTCTATCCTAAAAGAGATGAGTTTGTCATGCACACGCAAACGAAAAATGAGCGTACTGTTGTGATCACACATTTACCAGCAGGCCATTATCGCATTGAATTCTTGATTCCAAATACGGACCGTTTTTTCGAGCCGCCGATATCGCGCGAGGTCAATCTATCTGCTGGAGACGTGGTTAAAATCGACCAGACGATAAAGCCTAGAGAGACTGAAGCACCGGTTTCACCTTCGACTGCTGAAGAACCGGAAGACGCCAATGTCGGATTGGTGATTTTCAATCAGCCAAATCCTATGGCCCCTCCCTATCCGCCAACTGTTGGAATGGGGTCGAGGATGGGGAGAGCGACATTTTCTTTGAAAAGCAATCAAGATACAACATGGAAGTTAGTTCTTAATGGAAGGGTCATCTACGCAAACCGCGGCTCTGTTGCCAATGTTTCCATTCCTGCGGGAAGAGATTATTATTTAATTGCACAGGATATCCCTGGATATCGGTTCTATACCTCTCCTGCAGTCCCTTTTGATGCGATGGCGGGACAGAATATTCGGATGGAACTCCTCTATCAGCAGCAGGTCGTCCCAGCCCCGCCTCCTGGCCCTGCTCCGCTACCCCCAGCGGGATTTAGAAACGAGCAGCCCCGCCCGGGAGAGGCTTCTCAACCTTCTCCAGCACGTCTGAATGGGAGTTTGTTAGTCTCTTCTGACACGTCGCAAGCGCATTATAAGCTCTCCACCGAGGAAGGAACGATGGTTGGTCAGGGGGAGGGATTCAGCTATTCTTTCAAAGATCTTGATCCAGGCAACTATGTGATTGAATTTTCAAGTCAGAACCCTGAATTGGTTGCGACCCCATCTGTGCAGACCATTCATGTTGATGGAGGAGCTGCTACGAGGATCAAAGTCAATTTCAAGAAAATCAGCCAACCAACGCCTTCTTCTCCTCGCAACGTAGAGCCAAAGGCATCTGAGGCTGACGTTCAAGTGCAGAAAAAATCGGTTCAAAGCGATGTCGAAGAGATGATCAACTCAATCGCAGGGACAGCTTTTGTTTCTGTACCTGCTGGCACTGCGATTATTGGAGATCCTTTCACAGATGACCGTCAAAATGAGCGCCCTGCCAAAGAGGTCGATATCCCTGCTTTTGAAATTGCCGTTTTTGAAGTGACGAATGGTCAATATGCTGAATGGCTGAATCAAGCGTTCAAAGCTGGTGACGCCAATTGGGACCCCCAGCGTATCGGCCATGTCGTTAACAAGGAGGGGGTGCTGCTCTGTAAAACCATGGATGCCGATCCTCTCTCACAACTGACATGGAGAAAAGAAGGGGGCGGCCCCTATTTCACTCCACTGATTGGGAAAGTGAACTTTCCGGTCATCGAAGTGACATGGCATGGTGCGAACGGCTATTGCCTCAGCCAAGGATGGCGGCTTCCCACTGAAGCTGAGTGGGAAAAAGCTGCGGGGATGTCTTTTGCAGAAGACGACAAAAAGGGGCGGCGCTATAAATACGGCTTTGGTCAAGATACGATCGATCGCTCTTGGGCGAATTACCGCGAAGGAGATCGCCCTTCAGGCCCTTTCAAAGTTTTAACGAAACCGGTTGGATTTTATAATGGAATCAACACGCTCCCATTAACCGCACAGGATCGGACATCTATACGAACAAACGATGCAAGAAGCCCTGCTGGTGCTTATGATATGAGTGGAAATGTCTGGGAGTGGGTGAGCAGTTGGAATGAGGCAGCGCCTCCCTACCAAAATAAAGTCGTTAAGGGAGGATGCTATGACAGCTTAGCACAAGGAGTGCGGGTCTCAGAGCGGCTTGCCATTGCGCCCGACTATTCAGATGTTTTCACCGGTTTCCGTCCAGCCCGCTCTTCTCAATCTTCAAATAAGTAACGCTGCCAGAGCCATTTCCTATCATCATTCTTTTTATCCTTCCCATCCTGTCAATTTCACAAGATAGGGAGGATAGGAAAGATAGGGCAGGATAGCGAATATCTCACGCACCATCATCCTTTTTATCCTTCCCATCCTGTCAATTTCACAGGATAGGGAGGATAGGAAAGATAGGGCAAGATAGCGAATATCTCACGCACCACCCATCCTTTTTATCCTTCTCATCCTGTCAATTTTACAAGATAGGGAGGATAGGGCAGGATAGTGGCTTGTCGTAGTGATGAAATAGCCATAAATTCTTCTTGCAATTTCCCTTTCCTTTCGTTCTCTTTATTTCTGTTTGTTTAAATTAATAACATATTTTTGTTATTAATTATCAAGCTTAATATATTTTAAACAATAAAATATAATAATAGTATTTATGAGTTTCTAAAAAAACTAACAAATATACTATTATTATGAATAATTTAAGCGGTGAATATAGTGATTTTGTTGCTATCCCTTTAAATTCGTCTTACAGAGAAGAAGTAAGCGGGAATCAATCGTTGGAAGAGGCAAATCACTTGACAGAGATATTTCAGCAGCAAACACAACCTCTTGCTGAAGAGCCTAAAAAAACGAAATTTACTCAACCTGTCGTGATGACCCCTCAGGAAGCAGGTGATGAAGCAGAGGCAATCAAACGAGATTTCGAAGAACTAGAAGACGTTTTTGACATCTTTGATATTGAAAACCGAATGAGGGTGTTGTTAGAACAAGACTTTTCTGCAAAAGAGGAATGTCAGATTTTATATGAGCAGAAAATTTTGCCTCTTATGGCGCAGATTAAAGGGACTATCACCCAGCATCATATCCATTTTGCAGCTCAGGCAGCAGCTTCTAAAGGAAAGGCTGCCCAAGCAGGTTTGCAGGCGTTAAAAAATTTAACGGAGAAAAAATCTGTTGTTCAAAATAGCGGTGTCTCTCAGCAGGAGGTCTTTTTAATCCCAGCAGAGGGCGTTGTTTATAAGCGTTCAAGCGAGAAGGCAAAAGAAGAAGAGCATCTTGTCAATGAGCTGTTTGGATTAACATCTAAACAAGCTGTTGTAGGAACATTCGACATTCAAAGCACTGAAACAGTGAAGTTTGGACTTCAAGTTTCTGAGGAGACTCGGGCGAGAGGATTCACTCCGGAATCCCTTTCAGGATCGCCTGAATTGAAGGCTAGAATTACCGAAAAATTATCTGGTGTAGACCGGAAGGTATTGTTAAAACAAGAATCCACACCTCAGCAAGAAGATAGAGCGAAAGAGGGCTATGAATTTTTCCAAAAAGTTGACTTCCAGCTTGAGGTACCGGGTGAAGAGCCTAAAACTGTCTCTTTCAGAGAATTACAAAGACTCAATTTGGCTCATCAATTGCCACCTGATGCTCGAATCACTAGTCCGACGGGTGAGTCTTCTACGATTCATGATCTGTTAGTCGATGATGTCGCATTTGCTTCCGCGCTGCATTATTTCCCAATGATCCATGGCTCAGCTCGAACCTTATACCTTTGTCCAAAATTAAACAATCCAGAAGAAAAAGCTGCTTATGAGCAGTGTGAAAAATTTAAATGGTCTTATACAAATGAAGAAGGAGATAAGGTCCAAACAGATTTTAAGACAGCCCATTCTTTGATCCTTCAAGGACAACCGCTCCACGGACTGGAAGCGGTAACTGTTACCTCCAGTGACGTTGCACCGACGGTTGATGATCTGATGATCGCATTGAATGTTCAATGGAAGGTTGTTACTCCGGAACTGATGCAAATTGAAGGGGAATCAGTGGCTCCTTTGACTGGTGTTCAAGCCAAGCCGTTTATTTCTGAAATGCTTTTGATGAAGGATTTGGATGCTCCCATTCGAGAGGCTATTCTGGAACGGCTCACTCCTGACGCCGAGTTCAACGCGATTCTTACAGGAGAATTTCAATTACTGGATTTGCATGGAGGCAATCTAGGAGTTGCTCCGGAACCCAATGAGGCGTATGAACGGTTCAAGAATATTAAATTTACGACCCCTGGTTTGGGAGAAGGTGAAAAAAACTTCAACAAGCTTATTTCCGAATATTTAGAAGGGAAAATCCTTCCAGAAACGGTCATTGAATTCAACGAAGGAGATGAGCTGATCCAGCTTCCCTTACAAGATCTTCCTGATTTGCAGAATGCTCTAGATGTCCGTTGGAAGTTCGTTATTTTTGATACGGATATGTCTATGACAGAAAATAATGCTTTACAGATCCAAACACGCCGAAATCGCAATTTTGATGAAACGGTTTTTGTTGTCGGAGAATTTGAAAAGGATTTCTATTCGCTGATAAATGATTATTATAATGGAACACTTTCTCCGGATACTGTGATTGAATTTGAAGAAGAAGGGGTGTTGGTTCAACGGCCTTTAAAAGATCTCCCCGATTTGGAAAAGGCCTTTCAGGAGCCGGAAAGAGAATATCTGATCCCCTTGCGCTCAGTTTTATTGGAGACAGCCTGGAAATATCGCCCTTTAAGCGACGAGGTTGTCCAACGGCTGATCGATAGTGATGAACGGGATCGTCGCGTGGAACATTGGGTTAAAAGAGAAGATGCTCCGATTTATAAGAGGCTCTCAAAAGATGTTAAAGAGAGCATTCAACAACAAGTTGCGCCATACATTGCCAAATATGATCTCAGTAGCAGGAGAGGAGCTTACGAAGAAACAACAGTCAAGAGTTTGCAAAAAGAGTTTGTTAGCGAGCTTTCTCATGTCGACACTCCAGAGCTTAATGCTTTTTGGTACGAAATAGAAAGTGATCTTTCATCTGTCATTGTCCGCCAGAACGACACCTGGGAAACAATCGCCCGCCGACATCATCAGAGTGTGGAAGAGTTGTTTGCTTTAAACCCTGGTGGTTTGCAGCCTGGCCAAAAAGCGAGAATTAGTTATGACTTAACGACTTCTTCTCCCGAGGCTGCCCAAAGAAGGGCATCTATTGCTGCCCAGCTCTTTCCCCGCATGACCCATCGTCAAGAAGAAGCATTGTTTGAACGTCAGCACTCTCGCAGCGAATATCTGAGCAGCTATCAAACGCTTGCTCAATCCACTTTAGAGGGTGAAGAACTCATCGCTCAGATGAAGGAATTTGTTCAAAAGCCTGAGACACCTCTGAATTCGAGGATGAAAAAACAGCTATTTGAGATGTTGGATAAAGAGCAGAAGCTGTTTGAGGATCCCAGTGAGCTGTTGGTGGTAAAACAGACATTATGTGAATGGTGCCGTCCCTCCTACTTTAACATGATGAAGGCGATGTATCCTTTATTGGCAGACGCATACGAATTAAATCAACTTCACTATGACAATGATGATGCTGCAGCGGGCGAAGCCATTGGATTTTATAGAGCTCCTCTGAACGAGGTGGTCGCAGCTGACAGGTGGGCAGCTCCTGAGAATGCTTTTGAAAACCAATTGGCCGAAGATCTCTGGAAAAGAATGGAAGACGTTGAAAAACCTGCCTTTTTTGGACATTTTTAGAGCGGTGTGGCGTTGTTGCATACATCACCACAGAGCCTGTGAGATCAGTGAGGAATGATGAGAAAATTGAGAAATCATTAAAACGACCAAGCGTCGCTGCCCCAGAGAGGGTATTGCAGAATTCCTTATCGTGCCCGTGCCCCTGCCCGGGCACGATAAGGACTTCTGCAACTACCTCAATAAATAGATTATTACGCTAAATAATTATACTTAATAAATTATAAATAATAAAACACGATAATTATAATCGAGTATTTTTAATATTTATACTAAGTGTTTTTATGAGTAATGCAAGTAGCGATTATAATAATTTTGTTACTATTAATTTCTATTCCTCTTCAGGAGAAGGAACAGAGACAGGCGGATTGGGTGGAGAGTTAGATCCAATCACAGAGATATTTCAGCAGCAAACACAATCTCTTGCTGAAGGGCCTAAAAAAACAAAATTTACTCCACCTGTCATTATGACCGCGCAAGAAGCTGGTAATGAGGCAGAGGCGATCAAACGAGATCTGGAAGAACTCGAAGATGTTTTTGAAATCTTTGATCTTGAAAACCGGATGAGGGTGTTGTTAGAGCAAGACTTTCCTGCAAAAGAGGAGTTTCAGATTTTATATGAGAAGAAAATTTTGCCTCTTATGGCGCAGATTAAAGGCACAATCACCCAGCATGATACCCATTTTGCTGCTCAGGCAGCAGCTTCTAAGGGGAAGGCGGCCCAAGCAGGCTTGCAAGCCTTAAAGAATTTAACTGAGAAAACATCTGTTGTTCAGAATAGCAACGTTTCAGTACAGGCAGTCTTTCTCATTCCTGAAGAAGGGGTTGTTTTTAAACGTACAAGTGCAAGAGCAAAAGAAGAAGAGCATCTTGTCAATGAGATGTTCGGGTTAATGTCTAAACAAGCTGTTGTTGGAACATTCGATATGCAAAGCGCATCGGCAGGGAAATTCGGCCTAGAAGTTTCTGAGGAAACTCGGGCGAGAGGATTTACTCCGGATTCTCTTTCAGGATCGCCTGAATTGAAGGCGAGAATTACCGACAAATTATCTATTACAGATCGGATGATATTAGAACAACAAGAATCCACACCAAAAGGAGAAGACAGCCTGAAAGAAGGATATGAATTTTTTCGAAACAAAGAATTTCAGCTTAAGCTTCCGGGTGAAGAGCCAAAAACTGTCTCTTTTGGAGAGTTGCAAAGGCTTCATTTAGCCCATCAGTTGCCAGATGACGCCTTGATTAGCCCTCCCAACGACGAGAATTCTATATCCATTCATGATCTGTTTATCCAGGAAACAGAGTTTGCTAAAGCGTTAGGTTATATCCCAGCCCTGCATAGTCCAACTTCTAGTCTTTATTTTTGTCCAAAATTACGCAATCCGACTGAAAAAACCGCTTATGATCAGTGTGAAAAATTTAGATGGTCTTATACGAATGAGGAAGGGGATAAAGTCGAAACCGATTTTAAGACGATCCATGCCTTGAAGCTTCAAGGACGTCCGCTTTCTGAACTTGAAGCGGTGATAACACCCTCTAGCGGCATAGCGCCGACAGCAGAACAAATGCAGACCGCGGTGGATGTAAAATGGAAGATCGTCACCCCAGAGCTCATGCAAATTGAGAAAGATACAGTGTCTCCATTAACCGGCGTTCAAGCCAAGCCTTTTATTGCTGAGATGATTTTAATGAAGGAATTGAATCCTATTGTTAGGAATAATCTTCTATCCCGATTGACTCCCAATGCTGAGTTCAATGCGATTCTCACAGGCGAGCTGCAAATGATGGATTTGCATAGCGCAAACTTGGGAGTCATACCAGAATCAAATGAGGAGTATGAGCGGTATAAAAACATCAAATTCTCCATTCCTAGTGTGGGACCAGGGGAAGGAGACTTTAAAACACTCGTTGTTGCTTATTTGGATGGAAAGGTGTCTCCAGACACTGTAATAAAATTTAACGAAGGGGAGCAGGAGATTCAGCTACCTTTAAAAAATCTGCCTGAATTGCAAAAGGCCTTAGATGTCCGCTGGGAGTTTGTCTTGTTCGATACCGACATCGCTTTGTCAGAGAGCAATGTTTTGCAAATCCAGAGGCGCGGTGCGGGTGATTTGGAATACCTGATCCCATTGCGATCCGTTTTATTACAAACTGGTTGGAAAGATCAGCCATTAAGCGACGAAGTTGTGCAACGGTTGATGAAGAGTGATGAGCGTGATCTCCGCGTCGATCATTGGGTCAAGAGAGAAGACGCACCAATTTATAAGAGGCTTTCAAAACATGTGAAAGAAGATATTCAACACCGTTTGGCGCCATACATCAAGAACTATGATCTCACCGGTGCTCGATGGGTAAACGAAAAAGCGACAGTGAAAGATTTAAGAACACATTTTGTTGGTGAAGTCTCGCAAGTCAATACACCCGAACTCCTCGCTCTGTGGAACATGATAGAAGACGACCTCTCCCATATTCGTGTCCGCCAGGGCGATACATGGGAATCGCTCGCTCGACGTTATCAACAGGATGTTGGGGAATTAATGGTATTGAATCCTGGTGGATTGCACGTTGGCGAGAAACTAAAGATTAAAAATGACATTTCTTCAGATGCTCCCGAGGCGGCAGAAAAAAGAGCATCTATTGCTGCACAACTGTTTCCTCGTATAACGCAGCGTCAACAAGACGCCTTGTTTGAGCGACAGCACGCGCGCAACGAGTATCTCAGCAGCATCCAAGCACTTTCTCAGTCTACTTCAGAAGGGGCGGAGCTCGTCGCTCAGCTGAAAGAATTTGTTCAGAAACCGGAGACACCGCTGCCCTCGCAATTAAAAGGAGAGCTGTTGAAGTTCTTGGTTGATGAGGAGGCGATGTTATTAGTCAATTCGAGTGAGTTATTGGATTTGAAAAGGAAGCTATGCGAGAACTGCCGCCCCTCTTATTTTAACATGATGAAGGCGATGTATCCAATGTTGGCTGATGTTTATGAATTAAATCAACACTACTATAAAGATGACGCACGTGCCGGCAAAGCCATTGGACACTTTGCCGATCCAATAAACGTACCGATTAAACATTATTATGGATCCAGTGACAGCACTGTTTACCTTGAAAAAGAATTGGCCGATGCTTTATTGACGAAGATAGAAGCAGAGCATCCAAATGCTGCATTTTCCGGGTTCTCCCTTGCTTAGCTTGTTTTTAAATAAATAGAAAACTTTATAATAATAAAACAGCTTATGAATTATAATATTAAACATGGGTGTTTATTTTAATAATGTTAATTATATTATAGTTGAGTGAGTGCGAGGGATGAGCATCACTCTTGCCTCTCATTAAAAGCTAAATGGAGAAGTGTTTATGGACCCAAATATGTTAATATCAGATTCAATAAGAAGGACGGGAGGCGTTCGTTACACAGGTGTGGCGCCACAAGGCCCTGGCCAGGGAATGGATCGGAGTCAAGAAGCTCTGGCTAAGTTACTGATGCAGAATGGGAGTGACCTCAAAAATATCACGGATTGGAAACAGTTTAGTGCTCTTTTGAGCGTTGCATCCAAACAAAATAACGACGAGAAACTTTCAGAAGAGGTTCGTTCGAGTTTATTCGATTCATTCAATTCAGTTTTTCAGAATGATCCTGCCTTTGTAGCCAATCAGAATATGTATGGGAAAGAGGGGATGGCTAAAGACCTCGATGGACAATTCGAAAAAGCTTTCGTTGCATTTCTTGGAACTTATCAACCCCCTACAAGTGAAGAGTTGACAGACCATCTCGACGCCTTTTCTTCTCAATATCAAGATTTTTTAGGGTTGGGTAAAGATGGCGTTACATTAGAGGATTTTGAAACGAATTTCAATGAAACCTTCGGGACAAAAGAGGGATTTCAAGAAGAGGTACAGTTATTTTCAGAACAGCAAATTGAAGATAAGGGCTTTTTCATCCCAAAACAATCCGAGGAAGATTGGTCTAAGACCATGGATGAAATCACAATCCAGGTCGAAGTGCCACCAGAAATTAAAACAGATGAAAAAAAACCGAGGTTTTCTATCATGAGCATGGTACAGCTTTTGCTAGAAACGACCGACGTGCTTCGAAATCTCGTTGTCGTTCAAGCCAAGGCAGTGGAAAAAAATATTCAGCAGCAGAAGGCTAAAAACCAGTGGATCGCATCTGTTGGAATGGTGACACAATCGGATCAGTATGGTTATCTCGGCAGGAAAGACAGCAAAGATAAAAAAGATGCCGCAGATCGAAGATCAGACTTAAACACCAATACCAATAATACCATTCAAGGATGGCAACAGTTGAGGGATATGGATCAAACTGATGCGAAAGGTCTAGAGCAGTTTATGCAGACACTCAACCAGATGATCTCTCAACGTTATGACTTGTGCAATACCCTTGTTCAATCTCAAACTCAAATCACGAGCCGTCTGATGTAGCGAAGACGTGGGGGAGATGCCGGTATAACCAGCACCTCCCCTCTATTCAAAGTTTTATCCAATCGAATGTTTGCAAGAGGAGGCGAATATGGACAGTGCACGAGGGTCGAAAGATCAAGTGGATCAAGAAGCGGGAGGAATCACAGAAGAACAGAAAGAGAAATTTGGAGAAGCTGTCGTTCAAATTGGAGATGATTTTTTTAGGCGAGGGACCCTTCCTAAAGACATTTTTGGATTAGATAACAACATTCTTGAAAATATTTACGCTCAGGCTTATCGCCTCTACAATACTGGAAAGTATACTGAAGCTTCGCATCTCTTTCGTATTCTGATCATGATGAATGCGACAGAGCAGAAATACATGCTAGGGCTGGCAGCTTGTTTTCATATGTTGAAAGAGTATGACAATGCCCTCAACTCATACACTCTCTGCAGTGCACTCGACACAAAAAATCCGATTCCTTATTACCATAGTTCTGATTGTTATATTCAGCTTAAAGACAATCTGTCGGCCATGCTCAGCTTAGAGATGACGATTGCTCATGCTGGCGACAAACCAGAATATGCGAAGATGAAAGAAAGGGCCATCTTGAGCCTTCAAAGTCTTAAAAAACAGGGAGTATTCACCGATAAAGAACCTGAGAAGGAGGCCTAAGACAGATTTCTTCAATAATAATAGGTATGAAGTTAATGTAGTTAGAGGTTTATATGAATATAAATAATCCGGTTGGCTCACCGACCAGTGGTCCTGCAAGCGGCCCTGTGAAGAGTTCTCCTCATTTAGAACAGGTTGGAGAGCAAAAAGGGCCAGCAGCCGTTGGTTCTTCTATCAAAACTCCTGCTGATTCCATCGCCCGCAGCATCTCTCCACCGACATATGTCAATTTTTCTAGTTCGGAACGGAGGGAATATTCCGAAGAAGCAGACCATCCAGTCCTTGCACAGCCTCTAGAGCCTGGTAAAATCCCTGTGACTAGCCCGCTGAGCCCAGCGCAGCAAACCGTTGTGTTACGTTTTTATGAGACTAAAGTCAACGAGCAGCTGCAAGAACAAGGAGTTGCTGAAAATCAGTCCAACGTTGTCTTGTCCAACCTTCTGCATGAGAAGCCGATCTCCGATCCGAAGCTATCGACGTTAGCACGATCGATTGGAAGAAAAGCAGCTGCAACGACGGCTAAAGAGATGAATCTTCCTCCATCGTGGACGCCGAAATCGGCAAAATCTGATGATTGGACCGTCCGTCCGATGAGCTCCTATGGCAAAGAGGAGCAGCAGGAGATTGACGATTTTTATGATAAAACATTAGAACAGCTGGTCACCACCTTAATTGCTGGTGCCAAACCTCCCTTATCTCCAGAGAAAATCGCCCATTTAAACCAAGCGGTTAAAACCGGGAAAGTATCGAGCGATATCGCTGAGGTTTTCGTCGATCTGACAAGGAAGGCAACGATAGCGACGCAAGACAATTTCAGACTGCCCGTTTCTTGGGTTAAAGGCACCACCGATCCTGTCGATTTAACCCCTCTCTATTCTGCAGAGCTTAATCCCACTGCTGTGGCAACGGCACAGTTAGAGATGGTCGTGAATAACATGCTCGAGATCGGGGAAGAGATGAAAGTCTATAGTGACCAGATCTTGGCTGACTATCCCGAAGAAAAAAAAGAGGTACAAAACTTCTATTCAGTTTTTTATCAATCTATTGGCGCTGTTCAAGATGCAGTGGATAAGTCGAAAGATGTGAACCTCAAAGTCATGAATGAGAATACTCAGGCAGCGAAAAGCGCTCTGTTAGATAAAATCGCGAATGCAAAGCATTATTTTGAAAAAATGCTCCCGAAACAAAGGGCTCAAGAAGATAAAAGTCGAAGATTCGGTTTTTGGATGAAGATTGTCGGTGTATTACTGTCTCTCGTTTCACTGGTTGCCGCCATCATCCCTCCGGCAGCTGCAATGGCAGTGCTTGTTGTTACAGCTCTTTTCACTGTCTACGCAGGTTTAGATGCTGGATTGGATTTGACATCGAAGGCTTTCCAAGCGTTAGGCGATCTTGTTACCCTCATGATGCCGAATGCGAGTGAAGAGGCAAAGACTGCAGTCAAACTTGCCATTGTTGGAGTGATGCTCCTTGTCCTTGTAGCGAGTGCCGCAACAGCGATCAAGATGTTGGGTACAGTTGGAACCCAAGTCGCCACAGAAGGGGCGACTGCTGCTGCAAGAGAAGCTGCTGCTGCAACAACGAGAGCAACCGTTCAACAGGCAATCAAGCAGGGGGCCACACAATTGGCGTTATTAATATTTTCAGGAAGCGGAGCGCTCCCTGAGTCGATTGGGTTAATCTGTAAATCGCTAAATTTGAGCGATGAAGATACACAGATCGTACAGATTGTTGTCAATGCTCTGGCACTGTTGGCAGTGGTGGCTGCTGTCACTTATACAGCAAAAACCGCTCCTAGTGCTCCTCGCATGCCGGATGAGAGATCGATTCGTGAAATCATCACGGATTACGTAACTAAACTCCCTGCCACCATTGCCCAAAGCTTTAAGGATATTTTTAATATCAAATTTGAAGGGTGGATGGAAGGCCTCAAATCTACATTGCAGTTAACCCCTTCTCTCGTGAATATTGCGACATCATCCTATCAAGGATCATTACTTATAAATTTGTCTCAACTATTAAAGGAGATTGGGGACAATAGGGCTGCCGACGAAATCATGGCTGCATTGGTTAAAATCTTCCAAGACATGGTCAGTAAAATGCAAAATAGTATGGGCGATTTAGCTGACTTGAGTGCTGATTTGAAAACAATGTTTGACAATGTGGTTGATTCTCAGAATATGGCCGTTACAAATTTAATTAGAGCATCTTCAAGAACATAAGAGGTGAGTTATGACAAATCATATGCAAGAAGTGAAAGATCTTCAAGATCAGGTCAATGGAGTCATCGATAATTTAGATGAAGAGATCTCTCCTAATTCGAGAAAGAAGCTGTTAGAAGCCATCCCTAAAATCCTTGTCGAGGGAAGATCGCCTCGTGATGTTTTGGGGTTCACACCTGAGATGTTGGAAGAGCTTTATCTCTACGGATATAACTTCTTCTATTCGGGGAAGTATAAGGAGGCAGTGCCAGTGTTTAATTTTCTTAGGCAAGTAGACCCCTATGATCCCCGCTATACTTTTGCAGTTGCAGCCTGCTATCAGATGCAAAAGGATTATCTCAATGCAACTGTCAACTACATTTATTGCGGTCAGCTCGATCCTTTAAATCCGCTTTCCTATTTTCACCTCTACGACTGCTTCAGAAAAACTGATCATTTATTATCTGCCTATAATGCCCTATTAGAAGCGCAAATTTTTGCAGAAGAAAATCCAGAATATGCGGCTCTAAAAGAGAAAATCGCTTTGGAGCTGGAAGGATTTAAACTTGTTTTTGAGGAACATGTCAGAGAAAAATATGGAAAATCTTCAAATGAAGAGGGTTAGAGAACGAGTTTAGAATTTTCACTTCGTGAAGAAGTTTATTAAAAAGTAATAAAAGTCGAATAAGGAGCATTTTATGACAACCATCGGTCCAAAACAACCAGATTCCTCAAGTTCAGCCACCCCTCCTAGAGATGAGCCAGGGTTCGCTGCGGAAGGCAGACCCGAACTCCCTAAAGGTTCCGCACGGCTAGCTGATAAAGACATGGGAGTCGCCCAAACGAGAGCAGACACTGGCATCCAAATCAAAAAGAAAGATAAAATCATCACGCAAGCAGATACCATGACGCGAGTCGCCAAAGAAGACGTCAAACGGCAAATCATTGCAGGGGAATCGACTCGAGCTGCTGACGTTCCAGCCATCCCTGCTCCTAAAGTTGCTGCGGCTGGAGAAGGTTCCAATGCCGATGCTGTCAGGTCTTGGTATAAAGACTCCAGCATCGCACAAATTTCTAATGCAATGGCTCCGATTCTGGACACCTACAAAGAGTCGAAAAAAATGGCTGGACAGGCCGCTATCGAGCAGGGAAAACAAATCCAGGAGATGCAAACAAAAGAAATGCCTGCAAGGACAAGAGCAGCAGCGAATAAGGAAGCCATGATGAAGTTTACTGAGGGAATGTCAAACTTTATGAGTGCTGCCTCGAGCGTCTTCACCGCAGTGGCCACGACATCGAATATTGGGGAAGCAACAAGAGAAATTGACGCCCAAATCAACGCAAAAGGAGATGAAGTGTACCACTTGGCCAACCCAGGTGCCGGTGGTGCCGCAGGTGGTGTGGACCCTGCGGCTGTAGGTGCTCCTCCTGTGCCACCTAGAGACAATACAGTTGCTGGTCAAACAAACGAAGATTTGGCTAGAGAAGTTCCAGGCGAAGCTGCAAACCTTGCAAATGCACGAGAGGGTTTTCGCAAATTGATGGATAGCAGGTCAACCTTGGTGTCAAACAAGCTTTCTAGTTTGAATCAAATTACGAGTGCTCAAGGGCAAGCGCTCAGTAGTGCTATCAATGGTGTGAGTAGTGTTCTTCAAGGGGTGATTAAAGGCGATATCGGCATCATCGAAGCTGAAAAGCAGGTGATCGAAGGGTATCGCAATGCGGCTGAAACGTTTAAACAAAATAGCAGTAAAGTGGAGTCGGAACAAGCGGATGCGATCAAAGGATTATTCGACTTCATGAGCCGATTTGTAGACCAAACCGGAAGAAGCATCCAATCGCGCGCTTAACACAGGATGAGGGAGGTCATTGTATAAATTGTGTCCGTAGTGGCCTACTCGTCTTGCAGCCCTACAGGCTGCTGTATTACGCTGAGTCTACCCAGGGCGTTGCCCTGGGCTGTTGCAGTTTTGAGCCCTTCGGGCTATAGCAAACCCCAACCAGGGCTTGCGGTGAGCCCTTCGGGCATTGCAATCCATAGTCCGAAGGACTCAAACTGCAACAGCCCAGGGCAACGCCCTGGGTAGGCTTAGCGTTAATATTGCAGCCTGTAGGGCTGCAAGACGAGAAGGGACTAAGCCTGTTGCCAATGGAACAATAGCTCAAAGGAGAAAATGACAATGCTCGAAAAATTAGTGAAAAAGCTTGGTCAAGAACTTGATATGGAAGATATCATCACTTCATCGGCAAATCATCAGTATACACTGCCTTTCATTGATAATATCCAAGTTGAGGTGATAGAAACAGAACATAGCTTCTTTTTTAAAGGGGTGATCGGACCTTGCCCCAAAGTGAAGCCTGAACCGCTGATTCAGAAGATCATGGAATCCAATCTCTTCGGGGTTGGCACGCGAAATGCAATAATCGGTTTGATTCAGGACGAGAATGTGTTGACCCTTTCTCAGGAACTGGATTACAATAGCTCATATAAAGATTTTAAAGATAAATTGGAAGACTTTGTCACTGTCATAGATTTTTGGCGCAAGGAGATTGTGAATAAGTAACTATTCACCTGTGTCAAACAAAGTCGACCGTTGTAAGTGGGTTACATATTATGGCACAACGATTCATAGCTGAACAAGGCGAACTTAAAGGACAGGTTATCTCTTTTGATGAAGGAACGAGCTGGGTTTTAGGCAGAGATTCAACACAAAGTCAAGTTGTTATCAATGATTCCTCGATCGCTGACAGACAGCTCTTAGTTAAACGCACTCCAGAAGGGATTATTCTTGAAAATCTCTCTCCCGACCACCCTGCATTAATCAATGATGCACCTATCGGCTCTTCTTCCATTCTCCTGAAATCTGGCGATACGATCCGCATTGGCTCCGAACTGCTTCGGTTTGAAGAGACAACGTCGTTAGACAAAACAGAAGAAGAATTCATTTCTTCAGCTCTTTCAGAAATGATCGAGGAAGGAAAATTAGAGACTGTCGATCCTGCAGCTGAACGGCAGCCAACCTCGGAAGGACCAGAACCCAAGCAAGCATCTGAACCATTTGAAGATGAAGATCTCATATTTGATGAGGAGATGCTCCATGAAGCTGAAGCTCACGATAGTGAAAAAATCGTGGAAGAAGCAGGGCATCCATCAGAGGAAACAGAAAGTCCAACTGCAGGAGAAGAACATCTCCTGGAAGAAGACAAACCCCTAGCAGAGGAAGATCTTGAACATCCTCAGGATGAAGAGGAGCAACCTTTCGATGAAGATGAAGATTTCTCGTTTGATGAGGAACTCCATGAAGCCGAATCTCACGAGAGTGAAAAAATCGTGGAAGACGCAGAGCATCCATCTGAGGAAAAAGCGGTGGAAGAAGAGCAAAAAGCGGTGGAAGAAGAGCGTCCTCATGAAGCAGATAAGGAGGATCACCCTCCCGAAGATGAGGATCTTCAGCATGAAGAGACGGTTTTCAGCGACGAAATGGGCGATGCAACGTTAGCCGAAATTGATTTTGGCGTTATCGAAACAGGACGTTGGCTCCTTAAGGTGGTAGGAGGACCCAACACTGGGGCAGAGTTTTACATGCAGTCCGGTCAGAGCTATGTCTTGGGAACCGATCCTGTAAACTCCGATATCGTCTTTCAAGATACCAGTGTTTCCCGTCAACATGCAAAAATCACCGTTTCCCATGAAGAGACTCTGACGATAGAAGACTTGAAAAGCCGGAACGGCGTCTTAATCAATGGGGAAGTCATCAAAGAGCCTCAGCAGCTAGATCCGAGTACTATTGTGACATTGGGAACGACCTCTTTCGCTATCTATGATAGGGAAGGAGAGATGCAGACGATTATCTCACCTCTGCTCCCTTCCATCGTTAGATCCCTGCAAAAGGAAGAGCATCCTGCTGCTGCGGTGGATGCAACGACTTCAGGAGCAGGCGAAAAAGAGGGAGAACCAGCTCCTCAGCCTCTTCAAGAACCTGTTCTGCCGCCGCAGCCTCAACGAAATTACAGTGCCATCATTCTGATCGCAGTGATCGTCGGACTTTTTGCCCTTGCGGCAATTGGGACGACAGCACTCTTTCAGGTGCAACAGGTTGTGACGAGTCCAGATCAAGATGCGGAAGCGATGATTAAACAAGTTCTTAGCCCCTATTCAGCCCTCCGCTATTCCTATAACAAATCGACAGGAAGCCTTCTACTCATTGGACATGTCGTCTCTATAGCGGATAAAAACCATATTCTCTACAAATTGCAGGAGATAAAATCCATTAAATCGATCGATGATAAAGGGATGATTATCGACGAGCTCGCTTGGAACGAGGTCAACACAGTTCTTAGCGACAACCCTAGTTGGAGAGGGATTAGCCTCCACGCTCCTGAGGCAGGGCAATTTGTTTTGACAGGCTATTTGAAAACGAGAAAGCAGGCCGAAGAGCTCTCCAACTACATTAACCGCAATTTCCCCTATTTAGATTCGCTAAAAAAACAGGTTGTGATCGAAGAAGATGTTCTCCAATCGATCAATTATATCCTCAATGAAAAGCATCTGACGGGAGTTAACGTTAAAATCAATAATGGTGAAGTTTACCTCGTTGGGGAGGTGTCATCTGACAAAGCCGACATGATGCAAGAGGTGATTGCACAGGTTAGACAGGTTCCAGGAGTGCGTGTCGTGTATAATCAAGTGGTCAGTCAAAACCCTGAAAAAATTGGAATCATCAATCTGAGCGATCAATATTCCATATCGGGAAAATCTCATATCGGGAATAAATATACTGTTTTAATTCATGGAAGATTATTGTCAGAGGGAGATGTTCTCGACGGAATGGATATCACCAAGATTACAAGCAATACAGTATTCCTCGAACGGGGAGACAAAAAGTATCGAATCGATTATTAAGAGGTGAGTATGTTTGGACTAGAAGATCAGAAAAAAAAGAAAAAAGCAGAGGAATTTGTCTTCGATTTCGAGAAAGATCTCACAGATCCTGCTAAACAAAAAGAATATCGGGAAAAAGTTGAGGGGAAAATACAGCTTTTAAACGAGATTCTTCGTGGTGGTGAAGAGACGGGGCGATATAAGACCTATAGCATCCTCCTTCAAGGCTACGATGCTTTACTTAAGGTCATGAACCGCGTGATACAAAAACCAAAGAAATAATCTAAGGATACACTATGGAACAAGATCAAGATGAACATGATTTAAGCGCTCATGAACGGAAGGTCGCTCTTTTCAAAGAAGATTTTTCTCTTATTTTAGAAGCTGGCTTCATCGCTGTTAAACAGAACGACGAGATTGGTGCAAGGAGGCTGTTTCAAGCTGCGCAAGAGATCAGTCCTTTGAATACAGCTCCCACCATTGGCGTTGCCTATATCGAACTGCATAAATTTGAGCTCAAAAAAGCGGTGGCGCTCTATGAAAAAGTTCTTGAACTCGAACCAGACAACACCATTGCTCAAACATTTTTGGGGATTTGCTTTCTTTTGACAAAGAATAAATTCAAAAAAGGGGAGAAGTTGATCCAAGAGGCGATGGAAAAGACAACGGATCCAACAGTCAAGAACTTAGGGGTCGTCTCACTCGAAATGGCGAAAGATATCGCGAAAAAAGCCAAGGTTCCCTTTTTCGTCGACAAGAAAGACTCATAGTTATCTGTTGATTAAATTAATTGGGGTTGATATAATCAATAATGAAGAAGATGTTGTTTTAATTGAAAGTATCAAAAATAATTCTAGGATAGCTAGAAAAATAATGAGCAATCTGTTAAAATAATGAAAGAGGGATCAGAAATTGTTCTGATCATCTCAAAAGTTAAGTGTTGTAGTATTTCAGGTCGAAGTTGGCGAGTCCAACTTCAGGAAGTGTAATTTCCATGAGCTGAAGTTCCCTACTGAGCTTATTAATCAATTAGTAAGAACAAGTAGTTGGAGGAAAATTTTATGGCTTCAAACAAGATAGATACAACCGTCTTAAGAGATGCAATCTCTTCGGCCCAAGACGAAGTCGTTGATCAAATCGGTAAGATGAGAGACATGAAAGAGGGTCCAGGTATTATTGAGATGTTTGACATGCAGAGATTGATGACGAAATTGTCACAGATTTCAGAGATGTCCACCTCCGTGGTATCGGCTCAGAACACTAGCATGATGTCCATGGCCCGTAACACCAAGGGATAATGAGTGGATGGCTAATGCATTTAGCCATCTTTTTCTGTGGTTCTTCTGTTCTACGAGGCCCCGTCAGGGGTCTAAGGGCTGAGTTAATCGTTTAACAGGCTCTTGACAGCAGAACCACAGTTGTTCCTTAAGATTTCTTGCAAAAGGGAATGGGTTTATGTCTCAAGTAAATATTGGAGCTGGTCAGAATATGAACGAAGCTCTAAAAAATCCAAAGTCAGAGCGGCCGGCGGAGTCGATGGATAAATCGGGTGATAAAGCCGAGAATTTCCAAAAATTTGTCGACCAGACGCAGACAGCATCAAATAAATTAGCAGCGATCCAAACGCATAATATTGAAAGGCCCTATTCGATAAACGAAGGGGGAGAGAAGCTCGAGATCAATCCCATCTTGGGTGAAGAGAGCACGGCTTCACAAAAAAGCGGTTCTGCAACAGATCAAGAGAAAAAGCGTCATCAACAGCAGGGCGGCGATGAAGTTGAAGAGATCGGCGCAACAGGCAGCAAGAAGGGTGGATCTAAAACTGGTTCTTTGATGGATGAGCTGTCTAAGCTCAACGCCGATGCCTCTAAGACAACAAATCTTGGTCGAAAAGATATTCAGACTCAGACCAAAGATACAATCGATCAGATCGAGAAAGTTAAGAAGCAGCTTGTTGAAGCGAAATCAGAGATTAAGCCTTCCTATCAAACTCTGCTGAATAATCGGTTGACACATGTTGACGATAACCTCAAGATTGCTCTTTCAAAAGCTGGATTAGAGCATACGCCAGCTCCTAAGCAAGCTGCTGGCACAAGCCCCATCCATCGATTCTTAGGCTTCTTGACACACAGCCAGAATCAAATGGAGCATCTCAACTCGGCTATCGTCGAATTGAATAGCACTAACAATCTGTCACCAGCCAATTTGCTTGCTATTCAGATCAAAGTGGGGATCATCCAACAACAGATAGAACTATTTACGAGTTTGTTGAACAAGGCTTTAGAAGCGACAAAAACAATCATGAACGTTCAAGTTTAAGCATGGATCGGTAGGGCGTTATTGCATAAATCACCACAGAGGCAGTGAGACCATTGAGAAATTATGAGAAAATTGAGCAATTATCAAACGTGTTTCTCCCTATCTCATCCCTCCTCCGTGATCTCAGTGGCTCTGTGGTGAATTATGCAACAACGTCGATCGGTGGCGAGAGCTAAAACGGTTTCACATTAGGTAGACCATGTACACGAACGAAGACATCGACAAACTCCTCGGCGATCTCGAAGAAATGCAGCTGACGACGGTGAATGGACGCATTACCGAAGTTGTCGGGATGCTCATTAAAGCTGTTGTTCCGCAAGTTAAAATTGGCGAAATATGCCTGATCAAACGACCCGGAGAGCCCCTCAGAGCTGAAGTGGTCGGTTTCACTAAAGATGAGGTTCTCTTATCCCCTCTCGGAGAGATGACCGGCATCGGCCCCTCTTCAGAAGTTATTCCAACGTACCAACCCCTCCATATCAAAGTCGGACCCGGGCTCCTAGGGAGAATCCTTAATGGACTAGGTGAACCTTTAGACGAAGACACTAAAGGGCCGCTCATCCTCGATGAAACGTATCCCGTCATACAGCCTCCTCCCGATCCTGTCACGCGGATGCCGATCCACCAGCCGATCTCTGTCGGCGTCAGAGCCATCGATGGTGTGTTGACTGCGGGATTAGGGCAGCGGGTAGGGATTTTCGCGGCTGCGGGCGGTGGTAAGTCAACCCTTTTGGGTATGATTGCTCGGAATGCTGTCGCTGATGTCAACGTCATCAGCTTGATTGGGGAACGGGGACGGGAGCTCAGAGAGTTCATCGAAAAAGATTTAGGTCCAGAAGGGCTTGCCCGATCTGTGTTGATTGTATCCACATCCGATCAAGCTTCACAGCTCCGTATCAACGCAGCGTATGTCGGAACAGCCATTGCAGAGTATTTCCGCAATCAGGGGAAATCTGTGATCTTGATGATGGACTCGGTGACACGTTTTGCCCGGGCTTTGCGCGAGGTTGGATTGGCTGCTGGCGAGCCGCCAGCACGAGCTGGATATACCCCTTCGGTATTCTCTACCCTTCCAAAGCTTCTTGAACGGTCTGGTAATTCCGATAAAGGTTCGATCACAGCGTTTTACACAATCCTTGTTGCTGGCGACGACATGAATGAGCCGGTTGCAGATGAGGTGAGGTCAATCTTAGATGGACACATTATCCTCTCTAGCGAACTTGCCCGTCAGTACCATTATCCTGCCATTGACATTTTATCCTCTGCCAGCCGTGTCATCACTTCGATTATTCCAAAAGATCATTTACAGCTTATTGGGAAATTGAAAGAGGTTCTAGCCAATTTCAAGAAAAATGAGCTGTTGATTAAGATTGGAGAGTATAAACGCGGGGCGGATAAAGCAGGTGATTTTGCGATCGACCATATCGAAAAAGTGTTGAAATTTTTAAAACAAGCAGTAGATGAGAAGTGTTCATTTCAAGAGACATATCAGCTATTGAAAGGGCTCTTTAAATAGAGTCAAAAATTATGAATAATACCGTATATCCGTTAAAACAGGTCATCGAAATTAAAGAGAGGCGAGTTGAAGACGCGGAGAAAGTCGTTAAAGAGAAACAACTAGCTTTAGAAAACGAGCAGAAAAAACTTGCTGAACGGGAAGCAGAAAGGGATAAAGTTAAACAACACAAAGTCGATAAGCTTCAACAGCTGCGTGATACGATGGATGCGGGTACGACCAGTCCCAAAATTCAACAGATGAAAGTCTATTTGAAGCTCGTTGATGAGAAACTGCTGGTTGAAGAAAAAAAAGTCAAAGATCAAAAGGAACAGGTTGTTACAGCCGAGAAAAATTTAGCTCAGGCGAAAGAAACCCTCCGTCAAAAACGACTAGAAGTGGATAAATTGATGATGCATAAGAAAGATTGGGAAAAAGAGGCTCGAAAAGCGTTGGAGATTTTAGAAGGGCGGGAACAAGATGAGCTAGGATCAATGATTCATACAGCTATGCATTATAAGCGTAATAAAGAGTAAATTTCTTACAAGAGGCATCACATGAACCCAATACAAAGATCATCAGAATCTCCTAGAGGGGGCAATGATAGCGTAGAGTCTGGAAGGCCCTCAAGGTCTCCAAAAGATGATAGCTATAAAAAAGTGGAGCGGGATAACCGCTCTGGAAAAGATCGCAAAGATGAGGTCGAAGAAGAGGGCGGCGAAGACAGCAGCGCTCTTTCCCCTTTTGAATTAGCCAGAAAGGCTTCTTCAACAAGAAGGGATCCTGATTCGCAGTCTGGCTCCGAGGATGGGGGGGAATCGGCTAAATCGGAGATGGGGCTTCAATTCAAGCGGACAAAAGATTCTGGTGCTGGTCTGAAAGGTAAAGAGACCGCATTTGCGTCTGCCAAAACTCCTTCCAGTGAGACACGCTCCATCGCTGAGAATCAGAAAGAGATGATGGCTCCAGTTGGCCAAGACGATGATCCTGCAGCTTCCGAAGCGATGGAAGAGCTTTCTGCTACCTTTACAAAAGGGAAAACAGGAGCTAAACCACTTCCGCCTGCCGAAAAACCTGTTAAAGAAAAACCATTAGATACCCAAGAGATAGAAACCCTTGCATCAGAGGAATTGCCGAAACCGCAGGAACCGAAACTCCGCCGTCCTTCTGAAGAAAGCCCGATTGCTGATAAAGAGGCTAGAGGACTTGGTGGTGGAGATAAAGTAGAGAGAACGAAGACGTCTAAACAAGAGCAGGGAAAAGATCAAGAGTCTGGCGGCAGTAAGCAGAACGCCCCTGTTCAGGGCAATATTCAACCGCAGCTTGCTCCAGCAGGTGCTGATCAACCTCTAGTGAAAGAATCGGCTCAAGCAAAACCTCTCCAAGAAATTATCACGCAGATTGTCGATCGCATTACCGTGATGCAGAAAGGCGATCTCACTGAAACAACGATCACTTTAAAGAACCCTCCGATTCTATCAGGAGCGACGATCACGCTGAGTACGTTAGACCAGGCAAAAGGGGAATTCAATATCACCTTTGCCAGCTTATCGCCGGAAGGAAAGCTCTTTCTGGACCGTCAGATGAGTGAAAACTCTTTGTCAGAGGCTTTAAAAGGTAAGAATATCGTCGTCCACCAGGTCATTACCACCACTCAAGCGCAAAACGTCATCCAAGCGGAACAGGGACAGCCGTCACGAGAAGAGCAGCAACAGAAAGAGCAGCAACAACAGCAGCAGCAGCAAGAACAAGAAAAGAAAGAGGAAGAATAACCTTTTCAACGTTCTTGTCAAGGCAGTTCGTCGAAAAAACGGAAGGCCTCTTCCGTTTTTCGATGTTCAATTTTGGCAAGAACCTGTGAGTTGATAAAAGCCTATTTTCGGCGATAGCTCGCAGATCTGGTTCGTGCGCCACTTCTGCAATTAACTCACAAGGACCTAAAGGGCCTTGTGGCCCCTTGTCCCTTACCCTTAGGTCCTTTTTATTTTCTCCTTTGGAAAGGATCTTTGCCTCTTCATTTGTTAGATGGATGATGCAGTCAATCGTGAATCCGATGGAGTATAAGCGTCATGGAGAGTTTTTGTTAAGGCGGCTTTTTGTTCTCCGGATGTATTCAGATCTCCGATGAGGGTAACAATTTTCTGATATTTCCTTTCTTTATCAATTTCTGCAGACCTAGGGAGTTTTTTAATTTTCTTTTTAATATTGTGTATCGATATCATTGTTTGTGCACCATCTTCTATTCTCCGCGCTAACTCTTCAGAATTCATGATCATTTTGCTAGTGGACTTGTTAGATTCCTCATGTGATGAAGAAGATGTGCCTCGAAGTTGTAAAATTTCTCCACGCAGAGAGTCTACTAACTGACGGAGATCTCTTATTTGCTCTTCATATAGCCTGTTCTGGTCGATGTTTGGAATCGTCGGAAGTGGGGGCGGCGGCGGTTCCGATCGAGGTATAGTATCTGTAATAGGAGTCTGTTCGAAGCAAAGTTCCCGATAACTTCTTGTGAGTCTAATCGTCTCTATATTGGGTCGGTTTGAGACTGTTAAAAGCCCTCCTTCATTGTGAGTGAGTGCTTGAATCAATGAGAAATCCTCTTCTGTAAGAATAAGAGGTGGGTAGTCTTCAGGTCTGCACCCTTTAGGTTCATAATAAGTTGCCCCAACTTTTACTGGAGCCTTGCAGAAAAAACCATTGTCTGTAAGTAATTTACGATTAAATCCCTCTCCAAGGTGGCTGATCGGTGTATCTGTATGCTTACGCCTCGAGAGATACATAGGCAACTTCTGTATTTTTCCTTTAGTTGCACGCATCTGTGCTTTAGCTCGTTGGAATGAACTAAATTCTCTTCGAGTTGGAAGGATAGTGATTCCACAATTAACACAGGGATTTTCTTTGAGATATTCAATCTGCGCAAATTTACTTCCTTTAGGCAAGATCACTGATAATGCAATTGTTCTTGCTTTTTCAGATAGATTCACTGAACTGTTATTTAGAGGATCATCAGGAAGTTCGCTATCCTGAGTAAATAGATATAAGACAATTCGACTAAAAATAGCCTTTGAAAGTTGTCGCATCGCTTCTTCATCTACTTTGTAGGAATCGCCTGCGTTCTTTCTGTCAAGTAACACGATCTGATGCTGCAAAATATCCATCAGATGGTAACAGAGGGTTTGGATAAAGTTTTGAGTATGCTCAGGAAGTGGGAATGAACGAGCGATTGCACAGATTCGATTGATCATAGCTTTTTGAGATAGTTTTTTAGGGATAAGGGTCAAAGCTGAAGCAGCGAGAGAGGTTCCTGGAAATGGTGCAGCAGCAGCGAGCGCTTCGACGAACTGGAGAGCTTCATAAGAAGTTGGATTAGCAGCTACTGTCCAATGACTGAGAGCCGTTCTCATTCCTTCAAATTCGGAAGCCATGATAAAACAAAAACTGTTATAAAAGGCTTTGTAATAGTCCCCTTCGTAGGGTTTATGAAAGAACGATTGAATTTTTTGCCGGAGTTCCATGTTGAGAACCTTAGAAAGTTCTCTCATTTTTTCTTCAGTCTTTCTTTCAAAATCTCGGTGGGTTGCTTCTAAATTTTCAATACGTCTAGTTAGTTCCACTTTAAGTTCCTGGACGTCTGAACGAAGACTTTCTGCCAATTGTCGAGACTCTACATTCCTTTTAAAGAACGATTCTCCATAGAGATTTGCGCCTAAATACATGAGATATTCTATTGTTTTCACATGTCCCGATTGTATCGCGAGGTTAAGAAGGTGTTCTACCTTCTCAAAGGACAGGTTGCCAACTTTAACGATAAGGGTGTCAACCATCGCAGGAGGAGCTTTGCTCGCAGCTTCTTCGATGAGAGCATTTAATCCATCATTCGTTGCTAGGACATTAATTTCTTCAGTGGTTCTATCGATCAATTCTAATAGAGAAGTTATCCTCTCATGATCTACACTTATCCCAAGTTCATTAACTGATTGATTTATACCTTCTAATTGATCGTTGCTTTCGGTTGAGAGAGGGGTTAGAGTTGCGATAAGCGGAATGATACTTCGCAAAAATTTATCTGCCGACTCAGCTTTTGATGGTGTGGAAGAAGACGAACTGCTTGAAGAACTTGTTATTTGAGACAGAGCTTCAAGGATAATGGTGTATTCACTTGAAGGCAACCCCATGTTGAGAGTCGGTGCGTGAATAAGATTTGGTTGATCCGCATCTACAAGCATTTCTATGATAGTATTCATCCTTTCTTGAAAAGCTAAAGGATCTGGGCCACTGTATCTATCCTTGAGCTCTTTTGCTAGGTCTAGAGGAGTCATTCCTCTGGCCTCTTTAATGGTTTTGTCGGCTGGGCCCGAGGGATAGTGAGTCAAGAGTTTGACGATATCTAAGTCCGCCTTTTGTACAGCGCAGTGGAGCAGGGTGAAGCCATTTTGAGTATCGACGGGTAAGGTTCCAGAGCTTTGTCTAATGCTTTCCATAGGCAATTGGCAGTTCACATTCGGGCATTTCACTAACATTAACTGCAAAGCCGCGAAATTTTTCATATTGACGGCGAAATGCAGAGGGGTTAATCCAACATCTTCACGAATTGAGTCCAAACTGTCGGGAGATAATGGTTCGAGCAAGACAGTTAGTATTTTTATGAAAGCTTCGTCAATACTTTGCATAACTTGAGGATTACCCTTCTTGGACAAGTCATTTTCTAGTGATTTAGAATACTTTTCATTGGAAACATCATCTTCCTCCGTCGAAGAAGTATCTTCCGATGTCCCAGAAGCATCTTCCGATGTCCCAGAAGCATCAGATTTTATCACTACAGGTTTCTGAGGGGTGCTAGCATGCCTAAAATAACGATTTATAAGAGGATAGATCCCTTTTGTAGAGATTTTTTCAGACCACAGTTTCAGTGTGTAGTAAATAGGGTCTATTTTTGAATCTCTAAATCCATTAATTTTTGCCCCTTTTTCTAAAAGCATTTTAATTCCAGTCGAGAAGTGAATACGAATCGCTTCTAATAAGGGTGGGTTACGTGTAGAATTGTGGGCGTCTACAATCAAAGGGTTGTTATGTTGATTCACAGTTGTTAATATTAATTCTAAGAGGGCCACTCTTTGTTTATAGGAGTGTTGATATAATGCGAGATGGAGCGGAGTATTGGGAAGGCTGAAATTTGGATTCGCACCATTTTTTATTAAGTATTCTGCTGTTTCTATATGATGATTTTCTATGGATAACTGTAGAGGTGTCCGACCTGATTTGTCCAACAAATTAATCATCAAAGGATTCTTCTCTATTAGCTTCTGGAGGGCCGTCAAATTTCCAGTAGAAGCTGCGATATGAATCAGGGGCATATTAAAGTAAATAAATTTTTTGGGCCATTTCGTGTCCCGAGAATCAGGATCCTTTAGAAAGCATTGAGGAGATAAACTCTCTAAATATTCGAGGAATTTTATATTTAGGTTTTGTTCGATGCATGTAATACACTTCAATATTTTTTTTTCTTGTTTACTTTCATCGTGGATTGACTTTCTGAACTTTGGCTTATAGATCATTCCGTCGATTGCAAGATAAACTAATGTACAATTGGGTAATGGTATTCCTCCCTTACCACCAGGAAGGATTGATGGATCAGGGCTTTTGGCGAATAGGATCTGATAGATAGTTTTTACATCTTGTTGTCTGAGATCATTGCCCGAAAGGTTGAGTGAGATAAGAGTGTTATTGCTTCGGAACTGTGTTACTAATTTCAGTGTTTTCTGAGTTCCTAAGCGGTTTCCTGAAAGATCTAAGGCAATAGCTCTTTCTTCTTCTACCTGTTCTATGATACGCTTGATGGATCCTTGAGTGTTTTGAAGAGGAATATCGGGCTTTGCACTCAGGTCAAGCCAACTATTTGGAGGTCTAACATTTGACGGAGAAGACGTTGATGATGATGCCATAAAGACTCCCGATAATAGTGTAAGATGAAAATTCTTTTTAAGGGGCTAAGTAGCCAAAGGACCTCAAGTGGTAATTGCAGAACTCGAGTCTGTACCCATTCGAGCTGCGCTATCGCTCCCAACCAACTTTTATAAACGCACAGGTTCTGATCAACATCCTTTGGCCGAAAAGCGAAAGGGGGCTTTCGCACTCCAAACGCTTCGCGTAGCCAACAAATCGTCTTGAATACGCGAAGCGTTTGGAGTGCGGAAGTCTTCTTCTGCTTTTCGAGGGTCAATTTTGGCAAGAATCTGTGAGTTGATAAAAGTCTGTTTTCGACGATAGCGTAGCTCGAATAGGTACAGACGCGACTTCTGCAATTACCTCTTGGGGCCCTTTGTCCTGTATTGTCTGATGTTAATAAGTAAAAATTTTTTTTACAAGTGCTTTTCAGATATGCTAAAAGAATTTTTCAGCAAAACGTTGCATGTCAATGAGATCGACTGCGAAAAAAAACACTCTAAGATGACGAGCTCGCTCCATGAGCATCTGAGATGATAAATTGATATTTGTGTTTGAGCGATTTTTTAATTTCTCTGATCTTTGATCGGTCGACATTTAATAGGTGGAGCTTTTCGATTCGTGCTAGAAGATTCATGTGTTTTGTTGTTCTATGAGCTATAGTGCCCTTACAGGGCTCACAAGAGGTAACTCTAAATCTGGTGTATCAAACTAAGACCTTCGCTATCGTGCAGCCCTACAGGCTGCGATATTAACGTTGAGTATACCCAGGGCGTTGCCCTGGGCTGTTGCAATTTCAGCCCTTCGGGCTGTGGTGATCCAGAAGTTATTCTGGGATGAGGTATTCCAGAAGTTGTTCTGGCGCTGCTTTAATTTCGAGCTCTTCGAACTATTTTTGCTATAGCCCGAAGGGCTCCA
>JAGVJP010000087.1 GCA_020051075.1 Parachlamydiales bacterium | reverse complement strand
TTATGCAATGTCTGCATTGAGATCTCATCTTGAACGGATTGATCGTTCCCAATTTCTCGGAGTCGAAATTTGGAAGAGCTTATTAAACGCCATCGATAGCACCTCTCAAATGAGTACCTCTGATATAAAAAAAATGGATGATTTGCGTCTACTTGTTCGTTATATTTTGTTTTTGTTCGACAAAACAACGAACGATTCTGGGGGATTATTGTGTCATCCCGATTTTTGTGTTCTATTGATCGAGGCTTTTTTTATTAAAGCTCGTGACGGTGACGAGATTCCTCCTACGACCATTTGTGAAATTGTGGACTTAATCATAAATTATAAACATTTTCCTTTAGGTGCTTTGATCAATGCAACGGCTACGATTCGATATATTGTTGAGAATCAGAATAAGATCAAAAGAGAGCTGCCAGCGGACGCCATGATTAGGGTTGTTGAAGATGCCATTAAAACGGTTAATACCCCAGAACTAGATATTGATTTGAAAGAAGCTTCTCTGCGATTACTAGGAGTGATGCTACCCGATTATCCTGATAATGTCATTTGTGAGCCGCTTTTACTAGGATTGATTGACTCTCTAGGGAATAAAAAGTTGCTAAGCACTTCATGTACTGTTTTATTTGTTTGGGTGAATACGATAAAGGCCCCTCATTTTCAAAAAGAATTTAGTCGCTTATTTGAAAAAATCGTCAATTTGTTAGCAACGGATCTTTCAATCAAGAAAAAGATGTCTCTGATGAGTCTCTTAGGAAGAGCTGCGGAAAAGGGTTTTTTATTTCCAGATCAGCTTATAGACACCCTTATTATAAATGCTTTATCCTCTACAAATCTCTCCTTACAACAATGTTGCGCCCGAACGATGGCAGCTGTCTTGCTATCTCAAACGACAATGAGATGGTCTCAGGATTTTTTCGATCTATTAATTCGCTTATGCCAGTCGGTGGATAAAAAGGACTTAATGGATGATTTTTCATTATTATGTCATTACATGAAGCTGTTAGCGGAGCCTTTGACAGATCCTCAGATGGATCAACTTGCTGTGTTACTAGGTAAAGAAAAGACAGTGGAGATGGCATGCGAGGTGTTTCTTGAATTAGTGGAAAGAGGATGGCAGATCAATGAAAAGTGTTTAGATCTCCTTGTCAATATCATCTTGGATGATAGCTCACAAGCCCAACTTGCTGCTACTTCACTATTGGAAGCAACGGCAGAAAAAGGACAAGTTTTCTCTAAAAGAGTGATGGAGCGAATTATCCAGGGCCTCTCTTCTGATCGGGAAGAGGTTGTGCTTTCGTGTGTGATGATGTTGAATAAGAGGAACATTGCCTCTTTAAGAAGCAACGATGGAGCGCTTGCTAGTAAGAGCTTAGAGTCATTAATGAAGATTGCAGCAACAGGTTATAATCCCTCGAATATACGTTTTAAGGCTTGTTCAGTATTGATTCATTTCTCAGAAAAGAGTTCTTTGAGCTTTCCTGTTCCCTTACTTGAACAATTAATTGGCCTTTTAAGCGATCAAAATGAGAAAATTCGTGTTTTAGCGATGCGATTGTTATCCTTGCAAATTCCACATTTAGCCGTTCCTATCTCGAATGGAAATACGTGTATAAGTGAAATCGTCGATGGGGTTATTCCTTGTTTGCGAGACGAAAAACAACAACGTGACGCAATTCTTGTTCTAGCTCGGATGGTAGCTTTAGGATACAATAACCTGTCTTCAGATGATCTAGAAGAAATTGCAACGTGTTTGTATATTGAATCTGATATTGAGACTTCTCAAAATGTTTTTGCGATCTTAGAGAAATATCAGAGTGAACTGAAAAGTACTTCTAAAGAGATATTTGAAATTCAAGGGGTCGTTCTTTCGTTTAGAGACGGAACAAACGAAAAAAAATTAGAATCGATAGGATCACTGATTCGCTTTGTCGAATCACGATATCGCATGACAGCAAGTGTCTTTCAGACTCTCATAGAATGGACAGATCGATTTTCTTATTCAGATGATTCTGAACAAGGGTTGCTTAGATCGATTTTCGAGTTTTGCGAGGCCGTCTTCTATCATGAGGATATGGTTCCTCCTTTCATGTTGCAATCCCTATCTCGTTTGGAGGGGGGAGGACTTTCTGTTGATACTCAACGGCATCGCAGTCTTCTAGTTGCTCGATGTCTTAAAAAAAATATTCCGGTCGATCCAGTTGCATTTCCCTTGGTAGAAGAGGGGTTTTTAGCAGACGTTGATGATCGAGAGATCCTTCTCTATTTAGGTGCTCTAGACGCTATCGTGAAACAGAAACCTGTGATTCAATCAAAGACGCTCGAAAAATTGTGGGCCCTCCTTTCTAAGAATAGAGAGATATATCGTGTTGCAGAAATCTTGATGAATGTATTTAGTGCAGATACTTTCGATCAACCTCAAGCACCGCATCATATTGATCAATTGCTTTGGTTAGTCGGAAAAACGTCATCAAAGAAGATACGGAAAAAATTAACTGGCTTGATCGCTCGCCTGAATCACTTCATCACATTGGAGTTGAATCAACTCCAAGCTATCTATGAGAGTATTAATGCCACAGATAGTTTTGAACAAGAATATCAACTTTGTCAACTGTTAAAACTTCAAATGTCTCGCGCAGTCAATGATTTCTCCGATGCGTACTTGAAAATGATTGCTTTTAAAGAAGCTGAGAAAGAGATAATTGAAAAATCTAAAGGACTATCCGGCCAGATTGCTCATGAAGATATCATCAATTCTTTTGGGACAATCACAGCTATTCTGACAAGTTCGTCTCATGAACCATCTCCCATAGCCGAGTCAGAGAGTGAAGTCACTCATTCAAGAATTTTAGAAGAGGGTAATCACGCCACAACCAAATTTGTGTTGAAAACACCGCGCTTGTCTTCCGATTTTTTTGCCGTCGTCGAACATCTGTTAAAAGTTTTTCAAAATCGGGAACTTGATCATCTTCTTGATTTATTAAAAACGATTGAGGAGCACCAATCCCTCTCCGATCCCATTGTAGAATCGCTCCTTTCTTTGCCAGATAAACATTTAAAAAATTCTTTCGACATCCTTGAATGCATCATGAAGAAACACCATTTGAATGACCAAGTGTTAATGATGTTAAAAACCATCTTCCTTGAGACGTCAAATCAATATTGTCGTGGAAAGTCATTTGAAATTCTCAATCAAACGATTGAGTGGATTTCGGTTTACTTCGCCTTGTCTCCTCCTCAGAAAACCATTAACCGATTACAGGAAAATCTTACGAACGAAGATGTGAGTGTGGAATCCAGAGAATTAAGCTTAAGCCCCTTCCATCAAGCATTACGAACCTTAGTCGACGTTGAATGTACTGATGCGGAGTGCCTCGACATTGATCGTATTTTCAAACATGTGGGCGATGGAGGAGAATTAAGCCTCGGGAATGCAGAACTTCTTTTAACACGTTTCCCTCGTAGTGAACACAAACAAAAAATCTTGATAATTTTTGATGAAGTGAAATCTAAATTGCCTAGGACAATTTGTCAGCAAATATTCATAGCATACAAAAAAGAATTCTTCTCGTTCTGGTACAGGAAATATCACTACTTTTACGTTAATTTTTGTCGCCAGATTTTATTAGATCGGAAAGTCGATCCTACTGAGGAGGTGGTGTTATTCGAAGAGCTGAGCACTAATATTTTGAATAGCCGAAGAATGACAATTGGTCAATTCGATATGCTCTTTTTTTTAGCAAAACACCGAAATCTTCAATTGAATCAAGATTTAGTTATCAAGATGATCGATTTCTATTTCTTTATTGAGGATTCTGAAACAAGAAACAAAATCATTTATTTTATTTTCCAAAATTTGATTGGGTTGCCCATCTGGTCTGAGATGTTGCTGAACACATTGACTCGTTTAGTGACAAAATTAGAAGGTCTTCAGCAAATAGAGGTGCCAACCCCTGCCTCTTCTTCTCAGCTTTCAACTTTTCTAGGAATTCTTAAAAATCGATTTAGTTCAGCGGTGAGGGCCATATCTTGGAAACCTCCTGATTTCCCAATCGATTCTAAAGAGGAAGCTCCTCTTTTATTAGATCTGCTTGCTTTTGTCATCGAGAGTGAAAAATCAGCCGGTTTTTTTGATCGATTCGAGCAAAGAGCCAAACTTGTCCCAATACCATCCGAGGATGACCTTACAGAACGTCTTAAAGAGATGATTTCAAAGGGCGATCCCCCCTCAGAAGATCAAAAGCTTTTCCTTGATTTGCTGTTGATCGTAAAAAAGAATCATCCTAAAGTCAATTATCGGCAAGTGCTTAGAATTTTGTTGTTCAAGCAAAATGAAGAAGAAAACAACTTAGCCGAAATGAATGAGCTACTTGCAATCTTCTGTAGCTTTTCTGAAGAGCCTTTTGAATTACTTCGCGGAAATTTGACTGAGATTAGAGCATTCTTTTTTGACCGATTGCTCTCGCCGTTCGCTTCAGTTAAACGAGTGTCGTTTGATAGTAAGCAATCGCTACTCAAAGTGTATCAGAAGTTAGATTGGTTTCCCATCAGGGCAAAGGCACTCTTTGGCAAACTATCGACAGATGCAACACTCGATGAGTTGTCTACATTGTTGACATTGATTCATGATTTTTCGATTGGTCTAGATGTCGTTGAAGACTTCAACGATGGCAAGGGAGTGTCGGTAAGCAATTTGACTTCTGCTCTAAAGGAATACCTTTTATGTCAGCATCTAGTCAAAATTGCCCTTTCGGACGGCTCCAAAGCCCAGGAGGTGAATGATCGCACATCGGAATGGTTAAGGCAATCGGTTCTTAGTGCCTTTTCTCTTTGCAAACAGGGATGGAGTTTCACAGCACTCATGGATTGGTTAAGGAAAATCAATGAAGATGTTGAGGAAGGAAAGCTAAATGCGATCGACATTAGAAACATGTCAGAGATTTTGACTTTGACATGCAATTATCAGGAGCAGATTGGAGAGGTTAGTTTTTACGCGCTTGTGGAAAAACAATTTGCTCAGGGAAAAATCATTATTCCAGAGATTTTGCATGCCTATGTGGTGAATCGTCATTTAACCTCGTATGATAAGATAAAAAGCTTACCCAAATTAATTGAGGAGATTAGGTCCTCTTCAATTAATCAGAAAGACTCTCGTTTAATGGAACAGAGTTATATCGATGAGATAAGGGAGACCTTGGCTTTAGTAGACCAACTTTATTGGTCACCAGCGAAAAAGCCCCGCATTTCTGGAGATGTTGTATCGCCCTTACCTGTGAACGAATGGTCCAAGGAACATATTAAGAAATGGGCGGGTCAAATTAAACAGATGGATCAAACTAGTTTGATCAGCTCTTCCTCATCCTCACATTCCCATGTTAGTTTTGAGGCAACAATTTTGCCGGAATGCTTAGCTGTTTTTAAGCGAGCATGTATTTTGCTGTTTGGCTACCCCCCTAGAGAGGTGCAGTTAGTCGCACTATTGTTGCTAGCTGAACGAACAGATCCGAAGATTCTTGCACAGATTTCAACAGGGGAAGCTAAATCCCTTCGGGGGATTCTTGCACAGATTTCGACAGGGGAAGGTAAATCCCTGATCATCGCGATGTTTGCCGCGCTCAAGGCATTGCAAGGCAAAAAAGTTGATGTGATCACAAGTTCGTCGGAACTAGCTAAAAGGGATGTAAAAGATTATAAACCATTTTATGAATTATTTTCATTAAAGGTCGCTAGCAACGAAGATCATCAGTATGAATCGGGAATGAAGAAATGTTACGCAAAAGATGTCGATGTGGTCTATGGCGATCCAAGCCATTTTCAATGGGATGTTCTCCGTCATGAATATGGTGGGTTAAAAACGAGAGGTGAACGAGGATTTGATTTGGTTGTCATGGATGAAGTGGATAATGTTCTCATTGAGAGTAATGACAGCCTTACGATGCTAGCCAGTCCTATGCCATGCATGCAAGAGCTCACCCCATTGTTAGTTTGCCTTTGGATGAGATTTCTTCACTTAATCGAGTTGAAAGACAACAGAGACCTTGAAAGTGAAGAATCAGATTCATCCGAAGGGATTGAGTTGGGAGAAGACTCTAGTGATATTGAAAGTGAAAAAACAGAGTCATCCGATGACATTGAACTGGAAGACACTTCTAGTTCTCCTGAAAGTGAAAAGAAAAATCCCTTCAATCAGGTAGATATCACAGACGATGCAGTCGTAAAAAAGGTGATCGAAACGGAACTGCTTTCTTATATTAATATGATTGTAGAGGATGCAGAAGGTGGAATGCAAATTCCTAAACACTTAAAACCATTTGTGAAGAGTCAAGCGAAGCATTGGATTCAAAGTGCATGGCTGGCAAAATATCAATATGAAGAGGGGCGTGATTATCGTATCGAGAAAAATCCTGAAGATGTCGAGTGTATCGCCCCTGTTGATTTCGCCAATACTGGAGCAATTCAGTTAGGAACATCATGGGGCGAAGGATTGCAGCAGTTTCTTCAACTTAATCATTCATTGATGATCGAACCCATGACACTTGTGACCAATTATTCATCGATTTATTCTTATATTAAGCGATATCATCACCGACTTGGGATCACTGGAACTCTTGGATCGCCTGGCTTGCAAGAGCTCTTAAAAGAGACCTATCGTTACGACTGTGTTGAAATCCCTACCTTTTTGCCGAGGAATAGGCTAACACTATCCCCACAATTGCTGCAAAATCAAGAGTTATGGATGGAGGCGATCGTTCTAAATGCGATTAGAGATGCGAATTTGGGACGGGTTGTGTTGATCATATGTGAAACAATTAATACTGCTGAAGAACTACATGGGCGTTTCCAAGATAGATATGCCAAACCGTCATTATTCCTCTATTATGATGATAAAAATGATTCAAAATATTTTCTACAGAAAGAGCAAAGTCCGGGAACGATAGTTGTAGCAACGAACTTAGCGGGGAGAGGGACCGACATCCGGGTCTCTCAGGATGTTATCAAAAAGGGGGGATTGCATGTTTGTTTGACATTTCTCCCACCCGATAAGCGCGTGAGAAATCAAGCTTTTGGCCGTACTTCAAGGCGTGGCGAGCCGGGGACTGTTCAATTAATTTTGGATCTACAAGCTATCAAGGATCAATTTCCATCATGCAACATTGAAGGATTGGAAAAGGATCCGAAGCTGGCCAAGAATCTTCCCGATGCACAGGAATGTGAAAAATTAGAAAAAATCAAAACTGTTCATTTGCCAAATATCAAACAGCAGCAGAAGTTATTTCGAGGCTATCTTTCATTGTTAGAAGAAATCAAGCAAATTGATCAAGCTCAACATTCAAAATTCGGTGTTGATCGAATAAAAAAACAAATTTCTGTTGATCGAATCTACTTTGAAGAGTTGTGTGAGATAAAAAGAAGTGCTTTAGAAGAACGATGGGGGAGGTGGCTAAGGGATATTCTCAGTCAAGAGGATAAAACAGAAGCAACAAGCAAGTTTCTGATATTTAAAGAGCAGATGTTGGAGGCTTATCGCCAAGAAACGATTATTGACAATCCCATCTACTACATTCGTTTAGGAAATCAGCTGCTCAATCGAGCGAGTCGTTACCGCCACTACTTTTCAAAAAATACTTTTTATGAAAAGGCCATCCAGGCCTATGACGCAGCCATTGCAATGGATGAGATTTTCTCTTTTATCGCCTATTATCATCGAGCATATGCCGTCATTCAGTTAAAAAAGGATGGGTATAAGAAAAACCTTAAGGAAAATTTCGAAAAGATGCAGCAAGCGCTCATGAATGGGCCTCTCCGACAGCACCAGGCAACTTATCTTTTACTCAGTCAATATAACAATTCTTCCTTATCTTTTGGCAAAGATTTTTTAAACACTCAATTTCAGCAACAATTACAAGTGTATTATTTGTTGCTAGATTCTGCAAAACGAGCCGTTCAACAGATTGAGGAATCTCAAAAGCTCATTGCAATAGATTCTGGTGTGCCATCTTTTAGTCAAACATACTCCGACAAATATACGACAAAACGGGTGATGAAACGATTGGGAATTCCTCCCCCTTCCGGCATTCAAGCCAAATTCCGTCTCACATTTCATCATTTAAAAACCCATGTAGACATTACCAAGACTTCTCAACTAGAACACACGATTGAAAAAATCCCTTCTCAGATCCCTATCACACTATCTTTTGACGGCGATAAACTCTATTCAGAGCAGGGTCAAAAATATCATCTGAGAGCTCTTTTACCTGCATGTCGAAAAAAAATTAGACAGAATGAGCGTTTAATGGATGCCTCTTCGGATGATAGATCATCCACCTCCAATCCAGCTGACGCATCATCGAAAACTGCTAGTTCTCATCAGGCACCTGTAATTACATTGGCAGATCGAGGGGCCGCTATCGCTGCAAAATCAACAGAATTGGTAAGTCATGTGAGTAGCAAGGTATCTAAAGCCATGAAATCTGGCAAACATGTTGTGGTTGAAAAAATTGATAAATTTAACGATTGGCGTTCTTCCGATAATGGGACAGAAGTAGTTCCTGCAACCTTGACAATACGAGATTTAACGGTTAAAGGGATGAGAGAACTGCTAGAGAAGTTTACTTCTTCTTCGAAACCAGCGAAGACAACTTCAACTTCATCGGAAACAATCTCCAAAGTAGCCCCCAAGGTCGACAGAAAATCAATTTTAAGAGGGACAGTTTTTGGAATTGGTCCAATAAAGATAACAACGGCACTATTGGAGCTTTTAAAAATAAAGTGTCCTCAAATGCATGTATCAGTTTGGTTCCCACCACAACGAGATCAGGAAGGAATTCTGAAACACAATGAACCTATATCCGTCAGCCTTTCTGACCCTGTTTTGGACAGGCCGGAAGGAGAAATATCCATTTTGGAATGTTCTTATGATCAATTGCAAAATCTCTTGGATTTCTTAGACAGTCAAGACCCTTTATTGACGTCGAACTTAGTCTTACATCGGTTAAAACAAGCAACTGCCAGTCAATGGATTAAGATAGTCACTTCCTCTGGCACACAAAGCTTAGAAGATCGAGCCTCGGAAAGCTCAATGCAGTTGGAATGGGATAATGGTAACCAGAAGAAGAAATCTCCTCGTTCAATGGTTTTAAGTTTTGTTGATCTGGACCATAAGCAAGCCATTAATATTGCTCGAATGACTTTGGCAGAACATAACAATGCGACCCTTTCGATTAATGAAATAGATGCCGATACAGCACAAACGATCATCAAAGCAGCTGATCGTAAAGAAGAGGATTTCTCTATCTTTCACCATCCCATCAAGGCTGAACTTGAGAAAATTTGCGCTAATCCTTCTTTTGTAGTCCGTCAGCAATTGAATGGCTTGCATTATCTTTATGACATTAATGAAAGAAACCCTCTACCAAGAAAAGGTTTAGCTTTATTAACAACATTAAGTTTGTTGCAAATTGCTGGGGGGGTGGTCATCACGACATTTTCAGGAGGAGCGGGAGCTGCTGCAGGTTCAGCCTTAATTTCAGAAGGCATTGGCGATGCAACTCGGATTTTTTCAGCTGTGACCAATCGAGAGTTTGACGGCTCAACGTTTATGTTGCAAAAATCATTAAGTGTTGCAATGAACTTGAGTTCTTGTGGACTCAGTGGAGTTAAAGCCGTAAAAAAAACTGTACGGAAGCTTGATAATATCAGAGGCTATTTGATGGAACACGGAGACGAGATGATTCAAGTGGCACTTACAGTTGGTAAAAAAGTCCTTCACACAACGAAAACTGTTGGTCTTGATCATGTCAAAAGTGGATTCAAAGGGATCGTTCAAGGTTCTTTGAAACAAGGGGTGCAAAGGACTCTGACGAGGACAAGCGGATCATTCCTTAAAGGGGTCGAACCAAGCTTAGTACAAAATATGAAACGGGACATTCAGGACATGTTTCACAAAGACCACTGGCAAAGAATCTTGAATAAAGCACTTGCTGTCGATGCTTTTTTAAATTCTTGCGAGGAATTTACTATTATTTCGAGCAAGATCAACACTCTAATTTTAAGTGCCAAATTTAACATGCTAGACATTAGTGAATTTAACAAAAAAATCATACTTCAATTCGAAAAGCCATTTAATGAGTTCTTATCTCAACGCTTTAACCACTTAAAAGATCTTGAAGATATATTGAATAAAAAATCCATTGGATTGACTTCGGAAGAAATTAAGGCAGGTTGTGCTTGGCTTAGAAATGAGAAAATCATTGATACTAATGGTGAAATTGATCTTTTCATTATTGTGAAGTATCTCACCCCCTCTGAGAGGCCCTTATCCAAAGATGCAGTGTATGATGTCAAGCACTATAATCTCGATCGTTTCACCTTCGACCATTCTAATTTGATCCTTCCAGCGTGCTTAACTTATGCACGGTTTCTACGTGACTATTATCTTTGTAAAAAAAGAGAAATCATAGAGAAAATGACGAGCGATTTTTCTAAAGAGCTGTTCCATAATTTAACAACCGTCGTCGACCTAACGAATGAGGTTTTACACAAAACTGCAGGGAAAATGATAGACAAGGGGACAGAAGCTGTTTCAAAAAAATTTAAACAAGATGTATCTAGACCATCAAGACGACCGCCTCCTGGTGAAGCTCATAGTTCTTCTCGTCGAGGGTTTAATGCAAACAGTCCAGCACCGCCGCCGATGGCAATGGAAACAGGCATGGCCCCTCCTCCAGGAGTGACGGGGGCTCCACCACCAGGATTTGGCGATGCTTCGCGATGGGTTTTCAAAAACGATTCTGGAGAGACAGTTACACTTCCACCGAATGCCATATTTTTTTCAGGTACGGCTCATCCTCCAGAGGGGATTGGGGCTCCATCACCAGGAAGCAGTGATCAATTGTCATTAAATTCAAAGATGAGAAAAGACGGATGGACTCCACCTGGAATAATTCCTGGTAGCGATCCTTCTTCGGGGCCCCCTCCTGGAGCCAGTTCTTCTGGTCGGGGATTTAGTACTAGCAGTCCAACACCGCCAACGATGCCTATTGGAACTGACAGGGCACATCCTCCTGGGGGTGTGGGGGGGCCTCCGCCAGTATTCGGTGATAGTCAAAGGGTTGGCAGACCTTCTCCAGGCATTATTCCAGATGGTAAAATTGGGAGAAGGAGTCGGCAAAGCAATGGAAATCGTGTTCAAAGAGACAGCTCATCCTCTTTTACTGGTAGCTACAACCTTGTCATGGAAAGTTCTGGTGATTTCGCTATTGGATTCATTACAGAGTATTTTAAAAATGAATTACGTCAAAGTTCAAAAGCGAAAGAAGCAATAAAAAAGGACTTGCTTAACGAGGCTATCATTTCAAGTGGTCAGAAAATGGCAGAGCTCTATCGCAAATTAATGAGCGAACAAATTAAGCGATTGAGGTGCGTGATAGGACTTCTTCTTGCCGCAAGTTCATCCATGAGCCGTTTTAATGAGCAAGAAAAAGAAAAACTGCATCAAAATGTGACGAGAATTTATGATCTATCTTTGGAAGCTTATGAAAGAGGTCAAGACCCAGTGATTCCAGAATTGAGGCAGATTGGAAAAGATTCAAAGAAAGCAGAAGTTTATGTATGCATAAGGACATTAGAGAAAGGGTGGGCGAAATATCAAGAATTAAAACAGAAAGAAAGCACGGTAATCTCAAACTATTTGAATCAAATCCATCCGAATGAATTGTTAACCAACACGTGGAGACTTATTGAGAGGAAGAATGAATTAGGTCTGCTTGCTGGAAAAGGGGGGCTATCTGAGCAGATGATGATGCAAGGGATGGTGGTACAGCAAGTTGGCAACATCGTCCAAGCGATTATTGAAGCCGATAGGATGTCAGATGCTGCTCGTGAAAGAGTTCAATGCATGGCCTTAAAGATGGCGAAACGATCACTTTTAGATCAATCCGAACTTCAAAAAGAGATCCTCGGCATGGGGGATAGAAGCCAGACACTCATCGCAAACATCGTTTCACATCAAACCGTCATTGGAAGAATGATCGAAGAAAACTATGGGAAATTTTTAAAAGAAATATTGGAGGCTGTTCAGATAGAAGATCGAGAGGCTCGCTTAATGAACATCGAAAAGATAAAGACATCTTATCATGACAATCTAGCATTGATTGATAGTCGTGTTCAAGCAAGAGTTCATATTGTGAAATCAAATTTTAGCGACCCTCAGTTTTTGACTGAGTGTACGGAACAAGCTGCGCTCGTTCTGACACAAGTTCTTCAAATAGCCGAAGAAATGTCAGCAAAGGATTCCAGAGAGATTGGTACCCTCACTTCCGAGATTGGTCGAGAACTGCAAAACCATTTGACTGAAGGCAGTCAAGCTGATGGAGCAAGGTCCTCTAGTGAAGGGGTCACCAATTCCAGCGACGGTTTATCGATTAGCATGGCGCGTTTTGTTGAGGGTTCATCGGAAGATAGTTCTTCTTCATCTTCCAGTGGATGTGGTTCTGAAGATCGGCTTACATTTAGCTACAATGGCACTATCTATCAGAGGGAGGTTGACACTTGTGGGGATGGGGCCTGCGCGCTGCACTCTTTATTAGGAACGCGAACGCGATTGGCTAGCAGAGATTGCATTCAATATATTTGGAATCCGGCAGAATTGGATGTCAATCGGGAGGGGGACATGATCCAAAGGTTTGCGAAGCAAACCTTTATTGATGCACTTAAACCCATATTCCATAGCGAATCCCATCCCCTTAAACCGATATTATTCACTTCTGTTCGCTTGGCGTTGAGAGAAACATTAGAATTTAAGGAATGGGATCAACAACATGATGTGGAACACCGGACCATAAAGGAGAGAATGAGATCACAATTGACTCGTGAATTCTATTTGAGCAATAAAGAAAAATTTGATCCGATCTTTGCACACACAGAAAAAGAGTTTACAGGTCTGCAAAATAGATTAGAAGAGGGGGCGGAAGATATTGCTGACAGTCTTGCGAATTGTATTGATGCAAGTTTTGATGAACTCAAACAAGCAGGCATTGAGGATTCAAATTGGACTCGGTTCCTTGAAGAGAAGGAGAATAAGAAAGTAGCTGAAGTAGAACGAGAGCAACGCATCATTGAGTTCGTTCAAGATCATTTTGAGATATACGAGAAGCTTGTTCTGGATAGGAATTATTATCTTGATTTTGAAGAGCTGGCATTGGCAGCTCACATATTCAAGCCAAAGGCTAAAGTGATGGTCTTCGAGAACAAGTTTAACCCCCCTCGTATTATTAATCCTGAAGCCACTGAAGAGGTGATCTCGATTGAACATACCATGGCTTACATTCGTGAAGGCAATCACTATAATCGAATCGAAGTCAAGATGGAATAGTCAGAAGGGCGTTGGATACATGACCGCAGAGGCACAGACTCGAGTTTAGCATTTTTTAATGCGATTCAAGGTTGCTCTAATAGGTAATCGAAGATTTTACAACAAGTAGGGTTTGCTTTTTATTTACGGGGTAGGAATCCGAGTCCGAAAATCGTTGTTTCCGACCGATCAAACTTTACAAAGTGAGCTGATAGACAGGTGCGAATTTAGCAAGAGCTTTTCGGGCTCGGGTTCGTGTTTTTACATCGTGAACGGTTATAAAACTTCGTGAATGTTATATTGCTTAAATTGAATAAGATAGATTCTATTATCGAGGTGTCTTTAAAATTAATTTCTGGTTAATTCACCATTGATTTAAACTTGCGTTAAGGTGAGCTGTTCAGTGAGATTAAGATAAAAGATTACATTACCTACCATCATTCAGGCAATACTTGGCAATTAGCCGACGGACGGTTTAAGGATTTTTGAGGAAGCTGGATTTTTTATGAATAAGATTCCTATTTCAGATGCTTCCGAGCAATCACCTTCTAGTTCAATCCCAAGTTGTAGCTCTAGCTCTAGTTCTAGTTTACAATTGACAAG
>JAGVJP010000081.1 GCA_020051075.1 Parachlamydiales bacterium | reverse complement strand
GCGAAAGAGGACTTTCGCACTCCAAACGCTTCGCGCTGAAAAAAATGGGTAATGGTAAGGGCAACGCCCTGGGTATGAATAAGTTAAGTATCGCAGCCTCGAAGGGCTGCAAGAGGGGTAAGAGTTTTGCAAAAAGATGTGGGTACAAGTATGCGCGTGGAGGGAGCTCCGCGACCGGAACGTGGGGTCAAGGCCGAAAACAATAGAGAGCTGCGGTAGCAGCTAAACAGCGCCAGCTTCCCAAAATTCGCGTTGAGTCGTATTGTAACTCACCTTACGCACCGGAAAGCGGCATTTGGGCTGAAGCCAAAGCTCCCGCGGTTGCGGCTCCGTCGGCGCTCTAATATTGAAGCAAATATAAGGGCGTCGACGGAATCGCAACCCCGGGGCTTTGGCTCAGCCGAAATGTCACTTCCGGTGCGTAAGGTGAGTTGTAATGTGGGAGATCCTTTTTTCATGTTTGAAAAGGATCTGTTGTAAAATAATATTTTAAAAAAGTAAGGCCTGACGGCCTGGGCTATGATATGCCGGCACTTCGTGCCTAAACAAGCTTGCGACAATATATATTATCATACGTTGATTAGGAATTCATCAACTCTGTGTATGTATAAAAGAATTTGTCTTTTTTAAGGGAATAAAAAATAGGGAATGCTTGCGACGAGGTTGGGCATGGCTCTGTGTAAAAGATTTTCGATATCTCCCCATTACTTTCAAATACATCTGCCCCTTTTAATATATATCCGATTGAATCAGAATTTTCAAAAATGATGCGCCATTCCCTATCAGTGATTTCGATGTAACTTGCATTACCATTTTTTGCACAATCGTGAACCTCTTTTGGAATCCATAAATTGTCCTCAATTAAAACACACTTCTTTTGAAGATCTGATAACCCAACGAATAAATCATTCCCACTATAAAGGGGATATTGATGATCTATATTAGCTCTCTGATATTTCCGAAGGCGAGCACCGTCATTTGAAATGTCATAACAATCATACGAAGAGTCAGAGGTCTTAAAATAAGCAACCCAATGCCCTTGTCGACTATCAAATTGAAAATAGTCAGCCTGACAATCAGCTATAGCATCATATGTCTTAGATGGTAATATAGTTACTTGATTTTTCGAATCTACGAGAACAATTCTAGCACGAGACTTCATGAGGTGACATTTTATAGAAGTCGTTAAAGGAATGGATTCTGAAACAACAGGTTCAACAGGTGAGACTCCCTCTAAACTAGATGGCTTCGAAATACTTGAAGAATGAGAAAGAATTGTCGGGGAAGGATTAGCTCTCGCAGCAAACGAGAAATACCCTTTATAGAATAGATAGGCGCCTAAAGCTGCAATAATCGTAAGAGCAACCGCGATAGCAATCGCAGGTTTACTGAAAAGGCGATGATTTAAATTGTGATTTGTTATTAATGCTACATTTGAAACGTTCATATTTTTTCTTAACCTTTAGGTTATTTAGTAATAAAAAGGATTATATTGGATTCGATTTTTTTTTGTCAATTTTATTACAACACAAGATCTTCAGCATTTCTATGAGTAATACTTTTTATGACCTCAAAGAGGCCTATGAGATCTGTATATTTGGGTTTGTATTTTCATTTTTCAACTCCTTTTATAGCAGCAAAAGCCTGCAACGCCCGTTCTCGTGCTTGGGAGTGATCAACGATAGGGTGTGGATATGTTTCTCCCAGAACCACCCCAGCTTGACGAAGGAGTTTTTCTGGCGCTTCCCAAGGTTTATGGATCCACTGAGCAGGAAGATCGTTCAACTCAGGCAGCCACTGTTTAACATAAATCCCATTTTCGTCAAATTTTTCTCCCTGCCTCACAGGATTGAAGATCCTGAAATATGGGGCGGCGTCAGCGCCGCAGCCGGCAACCCACTGCCATCCAAGCGTATTATTTGCAAGATCAGCATCAACAAGGGTATCCCAGAACCACTGCGCCCCTCTTTGCCAAGGGAGCAATAAATCTTTGACGAGAAAAGAACCGACAATCATTCTCACACGGTTGTGCATCCACCCTGTAGACCAAAGCTGCCTCATCCCAGCGTCGACGATAGGATAGCCTGTATGTCCTCTCTGCCACTTTCGAAGGAGCTTGTCATCGTCATTCCAAGCGAACGCATTAAAATGACTCCTTAAGGGTTGATGAGGAGTATGAGGAAAATAGTAGAGCAGATGATGAGCAAACTCACGCCATCCCAGCTGCCTCAGAAAAGGCTCACCCGCTTCACCGTGGATATGCTGTTTCACAGCATGCCAAATCATTCGGGGGGAGATCTCCCCAAAGTGAAGATAGGGGGAAAGGGCGCTAGTCCCAGAAATCGCTGGATAATCTCTCGTTTCGATGTAGGAAGCGACCACTCTCTGCAGGGCGTCGTTGAGATGTTCTTTTGCTGCCGTCGTCCCAGGCTTCCAACACTCTGCTAAGCCGCTATCCCATCGGCATTTGGGCAGAAGATCCAGCCTATCGAGAGAGTCGGAATCAATAGCATTTCGATAGCGATGATGGGTAAGCGTACGGGGTTTAGGTAAAGGAAAGTCGGGTTCCTGGAACCTTGTACAATGGTTCCAAAAAGGAGTAAATACCTGAAAAGGTTTCTGCTGACGATTTGAAATCGTCCACGGTTCATAAAGGAGGGAACTATTAAAGCTTTGTGGGTGGAATCCACTTTTTCTCAACGCTGCCTTTATCGCCGCATCTCGTTCCATCGCATGAGGTTCATAGCGGCGGCTCCAAAAAATTGCGTCGGCGCCAACTTCAGCAGCGATGCTGTTCAGCACCTCTATAGAGGAGCCGCGACGGATAATCAAGGAAAGTCCAGCCTCATGCAATTCTTTTTGCAGACTAGATAAAGAACCGTGGAGCCACCATTTGCTCGCCCCGCCCAACGCCCACTCCCCTTCCTCTTCGGGCGACCAGATATAGACAGGGATGATCGCTCCCCCTTTATTCATGGCTGCCTGCAGAGCCGGGTGATCTTCAAGTCTTAGATCTTGCCTGAACCATAATAGTGTTGGAGCAACATTCATCTCTAAAAAAGGTCCTGCAGTGAAAACAGCTTACATTCCGAGAGAAAATACCGCTATTTCTAAGTTTTTCATAGCATAGCAGTAGTTCCAAAATATTTTAGAATGGTTTTACCATCTTCTCCGATTTCATAACAACAGAAACGTTCTTGAACTCGAAGGAGAAGAACTTAAGATCTCTTCATTATCAGGATCTTGCAAGTTACTGATCGATGGTAAGAATTGTTTTGATAAAATAGCACGTAAGTCAGCAAAAAACTAACATACAGGTTAAAATACTATGATTATACGACGCGGAATTGATCCTGCCCTATCTTTACTATCCTCCCCATCCTGTAAAATTAGCAGGATGGAGGGGGATAGGGCAGGATAATTCAACGAGAGGCATGTATATCCTTTATTGAAAATGTCATCTATGTTACCCTCGCACCATTATATATCCTTATTTCAGAGAGTATAAATTCATGGCCGATCTCCCCAAAAGCTACGACCCTAAGAACACCGATGCCAAATGGTACCAATTTTGGGATGGCCTCCGCTATTTCATCGCTGACGTCAACTCCGATAAACCTCCTTATTGCATCGTCATGCCCCCTCCGAATGTCACCGGCATCCTCCACATGGGACATGCCCTTGTCAACACCCTGCAAGACATCTTAATCAGATGGAAACGGATGTTAGGCTTTGAAGTTCTCTGGGTGCCAGGAACAGACCATGCCGGCATCGCCACTCAGACTGTTGTCGAACGGCATCTCATCAACACCGAAGGGAAGAAAAGAAAGGACTACTCCAGAGAAGAGTTTCTTAACCACGTCTGGGAATGGAAAGAAAAAAGCGAATCGCGGATTATCAACCAACTCAAGATGCTCGGATGTTCCTGCGACTGGTCCCGCCTCCGCTTCACGATGGATGAAAAGAATAACCAAGCCGTCAGAACAACATTTAAAAAACTCTTTGACCAAGGTCTCATCTACCGCGGGGACTACCTCGTCAACTGGGACCCCGTCACACAGACAGCTTTAGCCGATGACGAAGTCGAATATGAAGAACGGGATTCTTATATGTGGACCATCCGCTACCCATTGGCCGATGGATCGGGCTTCATCAGCATCTCAACGACACGTCCAGAGACCATGCTCGGAGACACCGCCGTCGCGGTTTCGCCAGGAGATCTCCGTTATTCGCATCTCGTCGGCAAGCAGATTAAACTCCCGATCACTCATCGCGTCATCCCCATCATCGAAGATCCGCAAGTGGATCCCTCCTTTGGAACGGGCGCTGTCAAGATCACTCCAGCACATGATCCTAATGACAATCAGATGGGACTTGCCCACGGACTCCCCCTCATCAACATCATGACGCCAGATGGACGGATCAACGCCAACGGCGGCCCTTTTGAAGGGCTGACGATGGCTGAAGCCAGGGAAGCCGTGGTCAAACAGTTAGAAAAAGAAGGATGGCTAGAGAAAATCGACCGCCACACCCACCGCGTTGGAGTCTCCTACCGCTCCAAAGCGACGATAGAGCCCTATCTTTCCAAACAGTGGTTTGTCAAGATGAGCGGTTTTGCCGGGGAGCTCAAGAAGTTTGTTGTTGAAGGACAAACTAAGCTCATCCCTTCTTATTGGGAGTCCACCTACTTCCACTGGATCGACAACCTGCGCGACTGGTGCATCAGCAGACAGCTGTGGTGGGGACATCGGATCCCCATTTGGTATCACCGAACAGATCCCTCCCAGCTGATCTGCCATGAAGGCCCTGATGAACCTGAAGAAGTCAAAGCCGCTCCGGAAGACTGGATTCAAGATCCCGATGTTCTCGACACGTGGTTTTCATCAGCCCTATGGCCATTTTCCACTCTTGGATGGCCAGAACAAAATGCTGTCTTAGATAAATTCTATCCCAATGCAGTCCTTGTCACCGGACATGACATCTTATTCTTCTGGATCGCCCGGATGCTCGCCCTCGGGAACTATGTGATGGGAGAGGTCCCCTTTCCTGAAACCTTTATGAACGGCTTGATCTATGGCAAATCGTATTGGCGGAACAAACCTGACGGCGGCGTCGCCTATGTCTCTGAAGAAGAACGGCTCGCTTACGACTTGGGCAAACCTCAGCCTAAAGAGGTGCTCTCCAAATGGGAGAAAATGTCTAAGACGAAAGGCAACGTCATCGACCCGATCGAAATGATCGACCAATATGGCACCGACGCTGTACGGATGGCGCTTTGCGCGAGCACAACCCATGCGAGGCAGATAGATCTTGACAGGCGCCGTTTTGAAGAGTTTAAAAACTTTGCCAATAAAGTTTGGAATGGCGCCCGCTTTGTTTTACAGAACTTGGAAGGCAACGACGTTGAAAACAAAACTGCGCTGCACGGCCACATCCTTGCTCAGGGGTTGAACGAACAGCTATTGACCCTCGAAGACCGGTGGATTCTATCGACGTTGAATCGGACTGTCAAAAGCGTCAACGGCCATCTTGAAAAATATGAATTCGATCAAGCAGCGATGGAAGCCTATGAGTTTTTCTGGAAGGAATTCTGCGCCTTCTATGTCGAATTCTCAAAACCGGTGCTTTTTGGAAAAGTCGGAACTCCACAGGAAAGAATTAACAAACAGAAACTTCTTGTCATCGTCTTGTGTCAGTCCATACGGCTGATGCACCCCATCGTGCCCTTCATCACTGAAGAGATTTTCCACATCCTGAAAGAGCAGTTGAACGGTGTCGATGCCTCAATTTCAATCCATGACGATTGCGACCCCTACACAAAGGAATGCATAGCGGCTCTCCAGAGCTCCGCTTGCATCGCTGCCCCCTATCCGCAGCCTGTGAGAGAAAGGGACATCAACCCTGAAGTCGATGCGATGTTTGCTTTGATGGAACAGGTGATCTACACCATCCGTAATATCCGCGGCGAGATGAAGCTTCCGCCTGGAGCAGCGACCGATGTCTATATCGTTGGCTCTGCTCATGACCTCGATTGGCAAATTGTCCAAAATAACTTCCTGATGATCTCAGCCTTAGTGAAAGCGAACAAAATCTCTATTCAAAATCAAGAACCGGATTTAGGATTCGCCTCGACAGGGGTCTGCCGCGGACTTAAAATCATGCTGCCGCTCCCTGAAGAACTATTCAATGAAGAATTAAAGCGGCTCAATAAAGAGAAAGAAAAATTAACAGCGGCTCAGGAGAAGCTCCAGACTCAGCTGGCAAATGATGAGTTCGTCAACAAGGCTCCACAGCAGCTCATTGCAAAGCTGAGGGAGCAACTCGAACAGGGAAACAAAGAACTGCGCGAGATTACGCAAAAACTAGCGTCTTTAGAAACATAACAAGCAGCTTCTCACAAATAGAAACACAGAGGCACAGAGAACACAGAGATTAGACACATGGTGAACAATAATGAACGCAGGTAATGATTGAAATTACTTCCTCCGTGCCCTCTGTGTCCTCTGTGTTTTAAATACATAAAGGAGGTTCTATGTCTTTATTAAAGAAATATCTCGCTAAACACCCGGTTGAGCAGTCTCGTACAGCTGCGATAGCCTATCTGGCAGCTTTAGATCACATCAACAGCGTCTACCCCGAAGTTGGACAAGCGATCATACAAGAACTTAAAGATGAGCGTTCCCACCTCAAGTTGATTGCCTCAGAGAATTTCTCATCGTTAGCCGTTCAGTTATCCATGGGAAACCTATTAACAGATAAATACGCCGAAGGCTATCCACACCACCGTTTTTACGCAGGCTGCAACAACGTCGACTCTGTCGAAGAGCTGGCGCAGAAAGAGCTGATCAAGTTATTCGGCTGCGACCACGCTTACGTGCAGCCTCACTCTGGCGCCGATGCCAATTTAGTGGCGATATGGGCCATTCTTCTTCATCGAGTGCAAACACCTGCTTTGGAGAAACTGGGGAAAAAATCCATCGACGAACTGACTCCAGAAGAATATGAATCCATTCGTCAGCTCCTCGTCAACCAAAAATTGATGGGGATGTCGTTGAATTCAGGCGGCCATCTCACCCATGGCTATCGCCATAATATCTCCTCAAAAATCATGAAATCAGTTCTTTATGACGTCGACAGAAAAACGGAATTGCTAGACTATGATGCACTCGCTAAACAGGTGATGGCAGAGAAGCCGGCCATCCTCCTCGCCGGGTATTCCGCGCATCCGCGCCGGCTCAACTTCGCTAAAATGCGTGAAATTGCCGATTCTGTTGGAGCCGTCCTCTTCGTCGACATGGCCCACTTTGCTGGATTAGTCGCTGGCGGGGTATTCACTGGAGAATATAACCCGATCCCGTACGCTGATATCGTCTCTTCAACAACGCATAAGACGTTGAGAGGTCCTAGAGGAGGGATCGTTCTCTGCAAGAAAGACTTTGCTGAGTCGGTGAATAAAGGATGTCCCATGGTGTTGGGCGGCCCACTGCCCCATGTCATGGCAGCCAAAGCCATCGCCTTTCAAGAAGCAAATCAACCTGACTTTAAAACGTATGCAAACCACATTGTAAACAATGCCCAAGCCCTGGCGGAAAGATTCACCTCTAAGGGGGTGAGACTTGTCACAGGGGGAACTGAAAACCACTTGATGATTGTTGATGTCTCCAAGTTTGGATTGACAGGGCGGCATGCAGAAACAGCGTTGAGGTCGGCATTGATCACAGCAAATCGAAATGCGATCCCGTTTGACGTTCAAGGTCCATGGTATACCTCAGGCATCAGACTAGGGACGCCTGCTTTGACAACGCTAGGGATGGGCAAAGTGGAGATGGAAGAGATTGCCGACATCATCGTCTCAATCCTGTCGCATACAAAGCCAACAACAGTTGAAAAAACAGGCCAGCCAAGCAAAGCCAACTCCGTCGTTGACCCGGCGATTTTAGAAGAAGCTCAAGCTCGGGTGACCAACCTTCTACAGCAGTTTCCTCTTTATCCTGAAATAGAAATATAGAAATAATGGAGCGTGCCTCATGAAACAAAAGTCAACGATAAAAGTGGGTATCATACAGCCGAGATGCGAACAACAACCCGAAAAAAACATCACTTCTGCAATAGAGAAAATCAAAGAAGCCGCCGACAAAGGGGCCCAGATTGTCTGTTTGCCGGAGCTTTTTCGCTCTCTCTATTTCTGCAACACCGAAAACTATGACAACTTCGCCCTTGCAGAACAGGTGCCAGGGCCCACTACAGACCGACTCTCCCAGCTTGCTGCAGCCTATGACATCGTCATCGTCGCCTCCTTGTTTGAAAAGCGTGCAGAAGGACTCTACCACAACACCACAGCTGTTATCGATGCTGGCGGCGAATATCTAGGAAAATATCGAAAGATGCACATCCCCGATGATCCTGGCTTCTATGAGAAGTTCTACTTCACCCCCGGCGATCTCGGCTACAAAGTGTTTCAGACCCGCTATGCTAAAATCGGCGTGCTCATTTGCTGGGATCAATGGTACCCGGAAGCTGCGCGGATCACCTCTTTGATGGGCGCACAGATGCTATTCTATCCGACTGCCATCGGGTGGGCATTAAGTCAAGACGAAGAAACAAACCGCCTCCAATATGAGGCCTGGCAGACGATCCAACGAAGTCATGCCATCGCCAATGGCGTCCATGTCATCGCCGTCAATCGGACTGGCATCGAAGATGAACTGAAGTTTTGGGGTGGATCTTTTGTGGCGAACCCATTCGGCGCCATCAGCTATCAGGCGCCCTATGCCGCCGAAGATGTTGCTGTCGTCGATGTCGACCTCGCTCAATCGGACTATTATCGCACCCACTGGCCCTTTCTGCGCGACCGCCGCATCGAGACCTACCAGCCGATCACATCCCGATTCCTCGATGATGAGGTGAAATGATGGTGGCCACGCCAAAACAGCTAGGCTATCATTTTCCTGCTGAATGGGAGAGGCATGAAGCCACTTGGCTCAGCTGGCCTCACAACGAGAACACCTGGCCTGGAAAAATTGAAGCGATCTTCGACATCTACTGCCAGTTTATTGGCCACCTCGTCAAGGGGGAAAAAGTTCGGATTAATGTCTGCAGCCCAGAAATGCAGCAAGGCGCAGAGCAGCGCCTGAAGGCAGCTGGAGTCGACCTCCATCAGGTGGAGTTCTTTCTCCACCCGACCAATGATGCTTGGTGCAGAGACCACGGTCCTGCATTTGTTGTCCGCAACACACAGATAGATAGAAAGGTCATCGTCGATTGGGACTACAATGCGTGGGGAGGAAAATACCCTCCTCATGACCTCGACGATGTCATCCCAACCAAGACCGCCCAATCTTTAGGGCTGCCCTGTTTCCACCCAGGGATCATCATGGAAGGAGGGTCTGTCGAATTCAACGGCGCTGGAACGGTTCTGACAACGAAGGCTTGCCTGTTGAATCCAAACCGAAACCCTTCCCTCAGCCAACGTCAAATCGAGCAGTATCTCATCGACTTCTATGGCGTCGAACAGATTCTCTGGCTCGAAGATGGAATTGAGGGGGACGACACCGACGGCCATATCGACGACTTGACCCGCTTTGTCAGCACGGACACCGTTGTCACCGTCGTCGCTGAGGACAAATCCCACCCGGACTATGCAGTTTTGCAGCGAAATCGAAAAGCCTTAACTCAGATGAAACTGCTCAACGGCACTCCCCTCACCGTCATCGACCTGCCGATGCCAGCTCCATTCTTCATGGAAGGACAGATGCTCCCCTGCAGTTATGCCAACTTCTACATCTCCAATGCCGCAGTGATTGTGCCTATTTTCAACGACCCGCAGGATGAGATCGCTCTCGAGCAGCTTGCGGCATGTTTCAAAGACAGAGACGTGGTCGGCCTCGACTCCAGAGACATCATTTGGGGCCTAGGGAGCTTCCACTGCCTCAGCCAACAAGAGCCTGTGGGTGATCATGGCTAAACTGAAACTGGACTTGCATGAGATTTTCAATCGAGGATTGCTCATCGACAACGAATTGACTAGAATCATCAACGAAGCTGTCGAAAAAAAAATTACCCTTGTGGAGATCATTCCAGGAAAGGGAAGCGGGCAGTTGAAGAAAAAGGTTCTCCGCTTCCTTGAACAGAAAAATATCAAGGCATTGGTTCATCGCATCGAAAAGGACAGCAAAAATTTTGGACGCATCTTCGTCCACTTCAAATTTTAGATCTTTGAAAAAATAATTGATTCAAAGTGACGATCCCATATATACCAATGGTGAACACCATAACCCTCAAGAAAAGGTAGTCTCTATGAATAGATTTATAAATTATCTGTTTACATTAGCACTCATGACTGTTACTACAACCGGATTAATCGCTGGGTCTCACGATTCTTCAGATCTACACCATAAACAATCTGTTATTGTTAAGGGGGGAGGAACTTATTTCTACCCTAATCCTCTCAGCAATGGATTTGGCGAAAACGTTACCAAAATTAATCTCAAAGCTAAAGGCAACCGTATTATCAAAGGCTCAGTTTTTATCAGTTCGACGAAAGCTGTTCCTTTCAGTCCTGTGACAGGGACAAATTTTGAGGCTGTAGGCATCATTGATGCTGTAAGAGTATTTCCAACCCATCCCAATATTGTTTGGATCCATGGAAGGCAAGTCAGTGGATTTGTAACATTGGGCACGGCTCTTGCTCCACCAAATGGATCAACAAGTCTGTATAATCCAGAGAATGGGGAGTTCATTGGTGCGATCACAATATGGGGAAGAACCAATATCCTGTCTGTATTAGAAAATAATAATCAACCTCTCCCTAACTTCTTTACTTCAACAGAAGGTGAGCTTACCGAAGCTGTCGGAGGGTTCAGCCGTATTCTCCTTACCAATGGAGCTAAACCAGGCAAAATGATTATCAAAACTAAAGGCAAAGATATCCTTATCCCTTGAGTGCCATACGCTCAGACTAAGACCTTCTCATCTTAATCAACACTATCTTTCCTATCTTGCCCATCCTGTAAAATTTGACAGAATGGGAAGGATAGTGGTTTTATTTAATTTCAAATCCCTTTAAATTCTCAGAAAAGATTCCTAACTCAAAGGTTTACCTCTATGGATTTCAAACAAAAACTCGAGACCTATGCCAATTTACTCATTGACTATGGTGTGAATGTCCAACAAGGACAGATTGTCAATATCACTGGAGAACTCATTCACCGTGATTTCATCGCTCTTCTATACAAAGCTGCTTACCGCCGAGGCGCCAAACATGTCAACGTCGACTTCGTCGACCCCCTGCTCACAAGAACCCGAATTCAAGAAACGACTGATGAAGAATATCTCTCTTATGTCCCAAAGTATGTCACAGAGAAATTTAATGAATTTGTCGACGAAGGGGCTGCGATCCTTCGGATCATCGGCAGCGAATACCCTGAAGCCTTATCTGATCAAGATCCCAAGAAAAATAACACCATCAGCAGCAGTTACTGGAAAGCGTTAAAATATTATTTCAACGAAGGCGTGGGCAAATCCAAAGTCCAATGGACCGTTGCCGCCGCTGCAACACCTAAATGGGCAAAGAAGATTTTCCCTGAATTGGACGAAGAACAAGCCTACTGGGCTTTGTGGGAGCAGATCTTTAAAATTTGCAGGGCAGATCAGCCAGACTGCCAAAAACTCTGGGAAAAGCACAATACCGTATTAAAAGAACGTGCCGCCTATTTAAATCACCTCAAAATCAAAGAACTGCATTTTACTGGTCCAGATACAGATCTCAGGGTATTCTTAAATGACAAAGCCCTCTTTGCAGCAGGAGGCAGCAGCGGACCGCGCGCTGAATTCGAACCAAATATTCCTACTGAAGAATGCTTCACAACGCCAGACCGCAATTTAACAACTGGAAAAGTCAAAGTGACTCGGCCGATCCTCGTCAATGGGAAGCTAATCAAAGGATTGCGTCTAGAATTTAAAGAAGGCAAACTCATCCACTTCGATGCCGATGAAGGCAAAGAGAACTTCACCAAGTATATTGAGACAGATGAAGGAGCACGCTATTTAGGCGAAGTTGCCCTTGTCGGCACTGACTCCCCTATCTTCCAAAGCGGAAGGGTCTTCGAAGAGATCTTGTTCGATGAAAATGCTGCCTGCCATATCGCTTTGGGCTTCGCCTACAGCTTCTGCCTTGATGGGGGCACCAAGATGACACCGGAAGAACTAGCTGCAGTCGGATGCAATGTCAGCAACGTCCATGTCGACATGATGATCTCGAACGAATATGTCGATGTCGATGCCATCACCTATAGCGGCAAGCAAGTCAAGCTCATCCAGAAAGGGAAATGGGAAAACTGATTTGGAGACGCGGTAACTATTCACATCCTCATCCTCTCTTTTTTTTAACGCAAAGAAGCAAAGAAGACACAAAGGCGCAAAGAGGAGAATTTATAGCCATAGGGGAGATGTTCTTCTTCTTTGCGCTAGCTATTACGTTAGCTGAGACTGATCATGGTTTTTATCAATCAGAAGCAAGGGGCTCAAAGCCCACAGATCCAGGTTGTTTGGGACGGGGTGCTGCAAGGTGGCTTGACTGGGCCAACTGCTTGCAGATCTCATCTGCATGGGACTCAGGTGTTTCATGCATCATTAAATTCACCCTAATTAAAGAATAGCCAAGCTTTCTAATGATTTGCGATTGAAGACGGGTCGATCCAGTTTCGTTTCCTGATTGAGTAAAGTGATACACCCCATCGACTTCGATAACGACAGGCTTCCCCTCATGGAGGTTTTTTTCCATGACGATATCAAAACTAAATCCTCTCACTTTCTGTTCTACAACGAGTTCATATCCCCTGCTTGCTAAAATATCGCCAATGCGTTGTTGGGTCATGCTCACCTCCAAATCCAGAATCAAAAATTCAGGTTCTCTTTCTAAACGGCTGATAATATCTTCGCGATTGGCTAAAAAAGCAATCTGATAAAGCTGAAATCTATCAAGGTGTTGTAATTGTTCGATGTTATTCTCAGCTAATGCTAGGGTGAAAGCAACTTTTTCCAAAAACAATAGCTCATTTTCTTCGTTTTTTGTGCATGCGAGAGCCCAACAAGCTTGTAAGAAGTTATCAGGACTCAATCGACGGTATGACGATCGATGGTATCTTTTTTCCATTTCACTGAGAATGGTGGAGATTTCGTTAAAACTATCATCAGGAGCAATTTCAGCAAGGACCATGGCGATATTAGGAAGATCAAAATCATGGAAATTCCCGATCTGATCCGATGTGAGGTAAACATGCAGCAACTTGATCAGTTTTGGATGATCGTAGCGAATATCAGCGAAACATCTCCCGATGGAGACCAAATACCATAAAGATTCTTCACCTTGATCCAAACGAGAACTCACCAAATTTTGGAGGATACTGTCGAAAAAGTCCCTGTCGAAAAACTCTAATCCGACAACACTTTTCAACAGGTAAACAATTTCTTTGTTGTTGGCAGCATGAATCCCACCCTTTGCATGGAAAGATTCGATCATCATCTGCAATAACGAGGGGGTCAACACTCCATGGCTGTGCAATCCGCTCGCTAATAAGCCTATTGCACCTAAAGAAGTGGATGGATCGTTGAGAAGAGAGGGATTCTGGATGATGTAGGAGCTTATTTCTGCAGCTAAATCAACTATTTTGATGTCCATGTGAGAAAGTCCATTCAAATACATTGCCAACTCTTCAACCTTGACATCATTCGCCCACATCCTCTTCTCAAAAAACGTATGAGTCAGAAGTTTGGAGAAGGCGCACTTGTTTTCAAGGACTTTTCCAGCAGCCCAGGTGATGTTACAAATCTGCCTTGGAGAGAATTCTCCTATTTTTGTCTCAAGCAATCTTTGTAGCCCATCTAGAATTGGTGTGTCCTTGCGGCTACGTTTAATAAACTCTTTTTCGGCAAGCTTATTGAAAAAACAGCTGATATGAAACGGATTAAACTGAGTTGAGTAATTGTCAAAAATACGAGAGAGTTCTTTGTATTGGCGGCAATAGTTTATACGCGCTGTTAATAGAGGTGCATCGATTGGAGATCGCGGCAGGTCTCTATCAGGATAAGCATCCGGCTTCTCTCGCGGGACGGAAGAGGGTGTTTGTTGACGCCGATGTGGTGGAACATATTTCCCCCGAGACCCCTCCGATGAAGAAGACGATGATGATGTTGAAGAAGATGATGATGTTGAAGAAGAAGATGAAGCACTAGTGATTGACGCTAAAGAAGAAAGGGATAAATGATTCATTTTATTTTTTAACTTGCCGTTTTATTTAAAGAATGACAAAGGTATAAATCAATTCTATTAAGATTTAATAAATCCTGCATTTAGGAACGCTGCGCAACAGTCTGGTTTACAATTCTCGCACCAATTTTTTATTTTTTTATTGATATAAAACATCAATATACATTAATATGATCTTCATCTTTTACCTCTAATATATTAGGAGTTCATATGGTTAATATCCCTTCCAGCCCTATCGTCGCCACAGCTTTAGGAGTTGCAGTCGGTGGTTTCGGGTATTTTGCAAATCGAGCAACTGGAGATACAACGGAGCTCTTCATGGCATCAACCCTTATGGGTGGATTAGGCTATTGTTTCGGAGTCCTTACAGGAAGCCGAGCCCCGCATCTCGTCGCAATCACTTTGGCGATGACCAATTTCGTAGCAGCAGTTTGTCGAACATACCATTCCAGGCACGATACTTTTTTGAATAGCATGTCCTTGGCGATCCCAATGGCCACAGGAATGACTATCCTGAGCAGAAATGCCCTCATCAATGGATATAGCGCTGCAGCGATAGCGATCACTGTCGTCGCAATAGATTTAATCCAAAGTTGCGACTTCCCTGAATTTAGCTTTAGGCCTTGTACTAATCTGTTTAGGATTACCATGGATTTCTTCAGTTGCTTCAGACCTCAGCAAACGGAAAACAAGACGATGAGTGCAGAGGAATATAAGAGAATGCAATTATCCAATAACAAATAAATTATCAGGGAGTTCAATATGGTTAGTTTACCTTCAACTGGAGTATTCACAGCGACAGCATTAGGGGCTGTAGTGGGGTGTCTAGGTTATTACATGAGCAAAGCATCTCATGAAAGAGATACTTATCCTGTTCTCATTTCAACATTGATGGGAGGAGTAGGTTACTGCATCGGAGTTCTCACCAAAAGCAGAGCGCCAGAGGTTGTCGCGATCACTTTAGCGGTCACAACCTTGTTAGCGATTTTCAGCAGCGGCTTTAGACGAAACGATGTTTTTTTGAATAGCGCCTCATTAGGAATCCCCATGGCGACAGGAGCAACTTTCTTAGCCACAAATAATTTTCTCCACCCATACAGCGCCGCAAGCTTTGCAATCACTGTGATAGTTGTAAATCTTATCGATAGAAATTGGGGAAGATTCTAGAGAACTAGGCAGGCATCCGATCTCCTCAATTGATGTGAACCATCCCCAGGCCTGACAGCCTGGGCGAGTCCTTTTACCCATAATGATGAGCCCTGAAAAATGGATATATGTTGGATATCACGCATTATAAGAACCTGCGCTCACATTACCGCCCGTCCCAGTCCAGTTCGTGTGAAAGAATTTTCCACGGGGTTGATCTGTTCTCTCATAAGTATGGGCGCCGAAGTAATCCCGTTGAGCCTGGATGAGGTTAGCTGTCAGCTGCGGCGAGCGATAGCCGTCATAGAAGGCGAGTCCAGTGCTGAAGCAAGGGATTGGAATCCCCAATTCTGCAGCTGTCGCAACAACTTTACGCCACCCTTGCTGCCTCTCTTCAATTCCTTTTAAGAAATAGTCATCGAGTAGGAGGTTTTTAAGAGCTGGGTTCTTGGTGTACGCTTCTTTGATCTTCCCTAGGAATTGGCTGCGGATGATACAACCCCCACGCCACATCAAAGCGATCCCGCCGTAATTAAGTTTCCAATGATACTCAGAAGCAGCTTGGCGCATGAGCATGAAGCCTTGTGCGTAGCTAATGATCTTAGAGGAGTAGAGGGCTTCGCGTATCGCTTTCGTAAACTCAGTTTTATCCCCTTTGAATGCGGCCTTCGGCCCTTTTAGCAGGCGGCTCGCCTCAATCCGCTCTTCCTTCAATGCTGAGAGGCAGCGGGCAAAAACAGCTTCTGCGATAAGAGTCAACGGCATTCCTGAATCGGCCGCATTGATGACAGTCCATTTCCCCGTCCCCTTTTGCCCTGCGACATCGAGAATTTTATCCAGCAAGAGGGTTCCATCGGTGTCGTTGACCTTAAAAATATGGGAGGTGATTTCGATCAGGTAGCTATCGAGGTCCCCTTTATTCCATTCGGTAAAGATCTGATATAAATCTTGAGAACTGCATCCAAGAACATTTTTGAGAAGGCTGTAAGCTTCGCAGATCAGCTGCATATCGCCATACTCTATACCATTGTGCACCATTTTGACATAGTGTCCAGCGCCTTCGTCACCGACCCAATCGCAGCAGGGCTCTCCGTCAACTTTAGCGCTGATAGCTTGGAAAATCCCCTTCACATGTGGCCATGCATCTTCATTACCTCCTGGCATAATCGAAGGGCCGTGGCGTGCGCCTTCTTCCCCGCCTGAAATCCCAGTGCCGATGTAGAGAATCCCCTTTTGTTTGAGAGAGGTACACCGGCGAATCGTATCAGTAAAAAGGCTGTTTCCCCCGTCGATGATGATGTCGCCTGGCGCGAGAAGAGGGACTAATAAATCGATAAATTCGTCGACTGGCTCCCCTGCTTTGACCATCAACATCACACGTCGAGGACTTTTGAGTTGGTTAACTAAGTCTTCAAGAGAGTGTGTTCCGATAACCTTAGTCCCTTTGGCAGGACCAGCGATAAAATCATCTACCTTGGAGACTGTCCGGTTAAATACTGCAACGGTGTAGCCATGGTCATTCATATTTAGAACGAGATTTTGTCCCATCACGGCTAGTCCGATCAATCCAATATCTGCTTGAGGCATGCGTCCTCTCCTGTTCGTAAAATGTTAAAAACCGAAACATACAGAAAATCGATTACCCTTTCAATCAAAAAAACTTGTATTTATTTCCCATGCGTTTTACAATGTGCAAAAAGCAACATTTTTTAACAAAAATAAACTACAAGGGAAATTTATGAATACTTATGGTCTAGCATCTATTAATAACAGCACGTTTAATTTACAGTGGCATACTAATTACGGTTATCCTAAGGATGCTCGCGACATCATCGTGACCTGTTTAAGGCTCCATAACGCCACGTTAAACATTTTAGGATATATGCCCCGCACTTCTCGAGTCTCTGGCTGCATCCGAATGATATCAGGCTTCCTCATCTGTGCGACGACTTTAGCGATTGGTGAGCGCAGAGCAGAACGAGGTGTGATTATTCAGCATTATTATGATGAAGCTTTACTCACAGGAATTACTCAGATGTTTCGAGGAGCAATGGAGGCTTTTGCTCCTTATGGAAGAGTGATTAATGCTTCTCTGGATGTCATTGCAACTTTCGTTAATCTAGTAAACATAGCCGCTGATGCTTCCGTATGCACTCATTGTATGGGATACCAAAATCACGGTCCACACCCAGAACCTGACTATCCAGGGCCTCTGAAATTATTATACCTCGTCTAATTTGGGGTAAGCGCGGAGGGAGCTCCGCGACCAAAACGTGGGGTCAAGACCCAAAACAATAGAGAGCAGGTAATTGCAAAGCTCGAAAAGACAGTTTTTTGGATTTTTTTCGAGTTCTGCAATTACCTTTTTTGTTCCCTTGTCCCTTTCCTTTAGATCCCTTCCTTATGTTTCGCTAAGTGGCTGTTGTTCTTCCCATAGAGGAAATAGACACCCAAACCGATGACGATCCAGACAACCAAACGGATCCACGTCGCCAAGCCCAATGAAAACATCATTCCCACACAGATCACTATCCCCAAAATAGGGAACAATGGAACAAATGGCGTTTTAAATGGACGTGGAAGGTCTGGCCGAGTTTTCCTCAGCACAATGACACTCGCACAAACGATGGCAAAGGCTAACAGCGTTCCAATGCTTGTCAGCTGGCCGACGAGAGAGAGGGGAGCAAAAGCAGCAAAACCACCTACAATGACCATCAAAAACAAGTTAGAAACCCAAGGCGTGTGATAGCGGGGGTGGACAACAGAGAAAATTGCGGGGAGGAGTCCATCTTTTGACATGGTAAAGAAAATCCGCGATTGTGCTAACAACAGAACCAACACCACCGAAGTGAGTCCTGCAACGATGGCGAGCTTTATCAACCCATTCAGCCAGAGAAAAGGCGTTTGATTGATGGCGTGGGCAACAGGAGCCGCAACATTAAGCTGTTCGTAAGGGACTAATCCAACCATCACAAGGGCAAAGAGAACGTAGAGGATGGTGCAGATGAGGAGCGATCCGATGATCCCTTTGGGTAGGTCTTTTTGAGGATTTTTCACCTCTTGTGCTGCTGTGGCGACAGCATCAAACCCAATATAAGCCAAGAAGACGATGCCAGCACCTCTCAGGATCCCACTCCATCCAAATTTGCCGAAATTTCCTGTATTTTCAGGGATGAACGGAACATAGTTAGCTTCTTGAACATACGCTAAACCGACCGCGATGAAAATGAGAACGACAGCAACTTTGATACCAACCAGGACTGCATTGACCTTTGCTGATTTATCTATCCCCCCAATGAGAAGAAAAGAGAGGAGGATGACGATCAATAAAGGAGGAAGGTTAATCCATCCATAGATCTCCGAGCCATCAGGCAGCTGAACAGATTGCCAGGGAGAGGCGAGAAGGACATGAGGGAGGTCGAGGCTGAAGATTTGGAAAAAAGAGACAATATAAGCAGACCAGCTGATGGCAACGACGGCAGCGCCAGCGGCATATTCAAGAATCAATGTCCAACCAATGATCCAAGCAACAAATTCTCCTAATGTGGCATACGTATAGGTGTATGCCCCTCCAGAAACAGGAATCATCGAAGCCAGCTCACTGAAACAAAGGCCGGCAAAAAGACATCCGATCGACGCGAGAATGAAAGAGAGGACAATGCCAGGACCCGCATGTTCAGCCGCTGCAATGCCTGTAATGGAGAATAATCCAGCGCCGATAATCGCCCCCACACCAAGCAGCACTAAGCTAAAAGGGCCGAGAGAGCGCTCTAACTTCGTCGTCCCTCCAAAAGCCTCTTCTTCGAGATATTCGACAGATTTCGTTCGCCATAAACTCATATGAAGTTCCTTTTTTTACGCGTGTGGAAATTTCTGTTGATGCTACGTCCGTGTGTGCAGGGCAGTCCATAGCGAAATAGGGACAAAAATTTGCACTTTGGGTTTTTTAAGAATTACTCTTAACTCAAACTAAAAGTATTGTCAATATAATTCTCTATTGTGATAAAATCCTGTGATAAAAGAAAATTCTCGAGCCAGAAAAGGACCCGCTATGCTCAAAATATACAAAGAGTCTAATCAAAGTGAACCTCAAGAACCACGCCGCCCGAGCGATCTCCCTGCTGGGACGAAGTTTGATTTTAGCGGAAATAAAATCAACTTCATCAGTTTGGGATGTCCGCGGAACCTTGTCGACACCGAGGTGATGTTAGGCATTCTTTTAAGAGCTGGCTACGAGCCTGCCCCCGTTTTGGAAGAAGCTGATTATATCGTTATCAATACATGCGGATTCCTCGAAGCATCCAGACAAGAGTCGATGGACACTGTCCGGGAGACGTTGGCAAATCGAAAAAAGAGCGCAAAATTGATTGTCACGGGGTGCATGGTCCAGACTCATAAAGACCATCTCAAAGAGACATTCCCCTCTATCGACTACTTATTGGGATCGGGCGATGTCGAAGGGATCTTACAGGCCGTTCAGGCAACGCAGCAGGGAGAACTCGTCACCACAGCGAGGAGCTACCTCGAAGCTGGCGAGGTTCCAAGGTGTCTTTCAACACCAAAGCATTATGCCTATTTAAAAATTGCAGAAGGGTGCCGGAAGCGGTGCGCCTATTGTGTCATCCCAACCATTAAAGGGCCGTTAAAAAGCAAAAGCGAAGAGCAGATTCTCAAAGAATTCAACCTGCTACTCAACCAAGGTGTGCAAGAGATCATCTTGATTGCACAAGACTTAGGCGACTACGGAAAAGACAAAGGCTCCAAGAATTTGGCCGCATTTCTTACCCTTCTACGGAGTTTTCTCAGCGTCGACAAACCTTTCTGGCTCAGGCTCCTTTATCTTTATCCTGATGAAATCACCGACGAACTCATCGCCCTCGTCAAAAGCGACAGCCGCATCTGCCCCTACCTTGATATGCCAATTCAACACATCAACAACGACATCCTCAAAGCCATGCGGCGAGCCACATCTAAAGAAGACATCATTCATATCATCTCTAAGCTGAGAAAAGAGATCCCAGGGATCGTCATCCGCACGAGTTTGATTGTCGGTTTTCCAGGAGAAACCGACGAGCAGTTTGAAGAGCTCGCCCGCTTTATTCAAGAGCATCCTCTCGACAACGTGGGGATCTTCAAGTTTTCACGAGAGCCTGGCTCCCCCGCCTACTCTTTGCCAGATCAGATCCCCGAAGAGGTTAAGCAGCAGAGATATGAGAAACTCATGGAGATCCAACAGAAGGTTGTGAAAAAACGGCAGAAGAAAATGATCGGAAAAAAACTTTCTGTTTTTGTTGAAGGCTATCACCCTGAATCGGAGTACTTGATGACCGGACGGTATTATGGCCAATGCCCTGACATCGACGGACAGGTGATCATCAACGACTGCAGAAAAGTTAAAAAATTTGGATCGATCTATTCAGTTGAAATTACAGACGTTGCCGGGTATGATCTCGTTGGAAGAGTTCTATAAAGATTCGGGGGTGATATGCGGCAAATGCTGAAAGCGTTTAGAAATTCTCATCTACAAACTAAGTTATTCGTCTTAACCTTGCTCTTGTATATGATCGCCTTGGTTTGGACAACATTACAAGCTTATGCACGGCTTGAATACAGCAGGACAGGCTATACGAATCCTATTGTAATCAAAGCTGAAAATTATGATTAATCTCCCCTAAAGGCCTTAAAATGACAAAAACTCCCGACTACCACCAACATGAAGAATTTCAGAACCGCTCACGCAAATTAGACGAAATCCGCCGCGCTCATGTCGACCCTTACCCTCCCAAATATGTCCCTGCTCATCATGCGAAGGAATTGCAGCAGGAATATGGTGAAGCGACGATCGGCCATAGCGACGACGCAGCAGCGGGGACAACGCCGGAGGCGACCATTGCCGGCCGCGTGATCCTATTCCGCTCGATGGGAAAGAATGCTTTTGCCCACGTGCAAGACGACACGGGACGCATTCAAATCATGCTCAACCGCGACACCACAACACTGCATGGCTACCACCCGGAAAGCAGCGAACCAGAACATTCGCCTTACAAGTTCATTGAGAAAAAAATCGATCTAGGCGATATCATCGGGATCAAAGGGCATCTCTTTCACACAAATAAAGGCGAGCTGACTCTCTTTGCTAAAGAAGTCACTCTCTTGAGCAAAACACTGCTCCCCCTTGCTGATAAGCATTCAGGCCTTGCCGACAAAGAACTCCGCTACCGCAAGCGATGGCTCGACCTCATTTCACGCCCGGAAGTGGGAGACCTTTTCAGGAAACGGACGCATATCCTCCACCAAATCCGGGACTACTTTAAAGAGCACCAGTTTCTCGAGGTGGAGACGCCGATCCTTCAATCGATCTATGGTGGGGCTGAAGCACGTCCATTCAAAACGGAGCTGCATGCGTTGGAACAAGAGATGTTTCTCCGGATCTCGCTCGAAATCCCCCTCAAAAAACTGATTGTCGGCGGAATGAACCGGATCTATGAGATGGGACGAGTCTTCCGCAATGAAGGGATCGACCGAACGCATAATCCCGAATTTACTCTTCTGGAAGCCTATGCTGCCTACTGGGATTATAAAGACATGATGGTCTTTGTCGAACAGTTGTTTGAACGGCTCGCTCTTGATTTATATGGTACAACAGTCGTCCCTTATACGCCGCAAGAAGGTGAAGAGCCGATTATGATAGACATGAAAGCTCCTTGGAAGCGGATGACGATGATGGAGAGCATCAAAGTCTATGGCGACATCGACCCAGACAGCCTCACCGATGACGACATCAGGGCAAAGCTCAGAGAAAGCGGTCATTGTGATTTGAAAAAACTCAATGGATTAAGCCGCGGGCTCCTCATCGCAGCACTCTTCGAAGTCGTTGTTGAACCTCACCTCATTCAGCCACACCATATCTACGACCATCCGATAGAGACGACGCCATTATGCAAACCGCATCGAGACCCTATCCTCAGAAAGCAAGGGCTTGTTGAACGCTTCGAGAGCTTCATCCTCTCCAAAGAGATGTGCAATGCTTATAGCGAACTCAATGACCCTGTCATGCAGCGTCAACTGCTGGAGAAGCAGGCAGACCGGCGCGATGCAGGCGACGAAGAGGCCAGCCCCTTGGATGAAGAATTCATCGAAGCGATCTGCCAAGGAATGCCTCCCACAGGAGGTATCGGCATCGGCATCGATCGGCTGATCATGATTTTGACAAATTCCCACTCAATTCGGGATGTGCTCTATTTCCCATGGATGAAACCGGTCTAAATGATGAATTTATTGCTCAGTTGCCAAACCATCGGTAAGTCTTATGGCGGAAGATCTCTCTTCCGCGGGCTCTCTTTTGGAATTTGTAAAGGGGATAAAATTGGACTGATCGGCCCTAATGGTGCTGGCAAATCCACCCTCCTCAAGATATTATCAGGGAGTGACACTCCTGACGAAGGGGTTGTCTCCCGGACCAAATCTGTCCGTGTCGGCTACGTTCCTCAAGAGACTTTATTTCCCGCCCAGACACTCAACGAAGTCCTTCTGAATGCACTCGGGACTGATTCCCATCTCGATCAACAAGAGAAAGAGGTGCAGATTGCCATCACCTTGAGCAACTTCGGCTTCGCCAACGAGGAAGAGCTAGCTTCATCACTTTCTGGGGGGTGGCAGAAAAGATTAGCCATTGCCGCTGAGCTGATCCGTGCTCCAGATATTCTCCTCTTAGATGAACCAACCAACCATCTCGATCTGGAAGGGGTGAAATGGCTGGAGAAGTTTCTTCAAACAGCCCCTTTTGCCTATATCGTCATCAGCCATGACCGCTACTTCTTAGAGCACATCACCACTCGGATGATGGAGATCAATCGAAGCTATCCTAAAGGGTTATTTTCAGCTGAGGGCTCCTATTCAACCTTCCTGGAAAAGCGGGATGACTTCCTCAGCGGACAGATGCAGCAGGAAAAATCACTCTCTTCAAAAGTCCGGCGAGAGATCGAGTGGCTCAAGCAAAATCCTAAAGCTCGAACAACAAAATCTGTTTCACGCATCCAAGAGGCGCACCGCCTGATCGACGAACTCTCTGAGTTGAAAGGGCGCAACCTGACTCAAACAGCGAAAATTGATTTCTCCTCATCGAAGCGGGAATCACAGAAACTGCTCGCTGCAACGAATGTGACGAAATCGTTAGGAGGACGTTCGCTTTTTGCGGGCATCACTCTTACACTATATCCTGGAATGCGATTAGGTATCGTCGGTTTAAATGGCAGTGGAAAAACGACATTTCTCCGACTGCTGACTGGGGAAATCCAACCCGACAAAGGGACGATCAAAATCGCCGACGGAGTGAAAATCGTCTACTTTGATCAGCATCGGGCGCAGCTCGACCCGCAGACTTCGCTGCGGCGAGCTCTTGCTCCGGAAGGGGACACCGTCTATTATCGGGGACAGTCGATCCACGTCAACTCGTGGTGCCGTCGTTTTCTATTCTCTCCCGACCGCTTAGATCTTCCCTTCAGCCAGCTCTCTGGAGGAGAAAAGGCCCGGGTCCATATCGCACGTCTCATGCTCCAGCCCGCAGATATCTTGCTGCTCGACGAACCGACAAATGACCTCGACATCCCAACATTAGAGATCTTAGAAAATAGTCTGCAAGAGTTCCCTGGGGCTATCGTCCTGATCTCACACGATCGCTACATGCTAGATCAAATCTGCAACGTCATCATAGGATTAGGAACTGGCTGTGACGACACCCTATTTGCCGACTATCTGCAATGGGAAGCCTTTCAAGAAGAGCAACAAAAGCAGGAACGGACGCGAGCCAAAGAAAAAGTCGAGAAGAAGGAAGCGCAAGCGCCTCAGCGCGTTGAAAGCCGCTCTAAAAAGATGTCCTTTGGAGAAAAACGGGAGTGGGAACAGATAGAAGGAAAAATCTCTGCTCTCGAAAGCGAAATCGAAAAGCTGCAAAAGAAAATCGATGATCCCGTTTTTGCCTCTCAAGGCGCTGAGCTCCAAGCTACCTGTCACGAACTCGATGTGCTTCACCAAACCCTCAATACTCTCTATGAGCGGTGGCAAGAACTCGAAATGAAGCAGTAGCGAAAGAACGAAAGAACACGAAGAAAGGGACAAGGGATCAAAAGGACCTAAAAAGGGACCAAAAGGACTTTTTTTTCTTTCACAAACGTTTAATAACCAAATTTTTACAAAAAATTTTATCCCTTACGTCCCTTTTTAGGTCCCTTTGGTCCTTTTGGTCCCTTGTCCCTTAAAAAGTTGCCCAGTTCCGTCTTGTCCAGTCAAACTTCTCTCATAATAATCTCGCAACTATCAGATTTTACAACAATATAATTAATATTTTAATTATAATGAAAATAGTTGCTTGTTTGCTATAAAGAAAGAGGTGATTTATGGTTTCTTTTAAACCTATCTATAGTGAAATTGATTTAATAAAATCATTAACTAATTTTAGTGATGCGATTCAAAAAGAAATTCACGATGCAGAAGAAACTCATACATTCCTTCCAGGAAAAATTAAAGAACTAGGAGAGAGGATAGAACATGCCAAAACTGCCATGACAGAAGTTCACGAAAAAAAAGAAAGAATGGAGAACCGTGATTGGAGTCATCGTACTGAAGACACCCTTAATTATCGATTAATTATCAATGATATTTTTATTACCAGAGAAAGCACGAAAGAACTATTCAAAGAAAGTGTTAAAGAAAATAGTGATCTAGAAGGCAAATTAAAACATCTTTACAAAGATGCACAAAAAAAACTCAAATGGTATTCCGAATTCATGCAACAAGTTGATCTTGAAACAACGAAAGGACGCATCTCCAAGGTCGCTAACGAGGTTGCTAGAGGTATCCCTTCATCTACATTTTATTCGCGTGTCTCTCAGATGGAAAGTCAGATAGAAGCCATAGAAGAGCAGACACACCGTGAACCTTATTCATACGGAGGCAAACGACAATTCGATGAGGAAAACATTCATCGGCAGTTGACAGAGACTTCAAGTGATACAGATGTCCTCGCGAAAAAAGAATTCCCAAGCAGGATGCCAACCTTAAAAAAACTCCCAAGAATTCGGGATAAATCGCCCGCTGTGATCGAAAGAACAACTGTCATGTGTGAATCCCTCAAAGAGATCATTAAATGGAAATATCATAAACTCGCGAAGGATTCACTTGATCCTGAGAGATCGGAGAAGAGCTATTTAAGGAATTCTGAATTAGCCCGCCTCAGGCATATGTTTGCCGAGATTCAACAGTTTCAGACTTTCATCTCAAGAAACCCTAAAAGAACTTATGTCTCAGAGGCAAAGGATCTGTCAAAAAAATTAAATGAATTTTATATTCAGAATTTTTCCAATAGTGAGAAATATCGCGCCGCAGAATTTTTTAGGGCAGCCAATAAAGAGCTAAAACAGTTTCACAACACCTTTAAATGATTATCTCAAAAATGATCAGTATTTCACAATATTTTCTATATACCTCTGATTTTTTCGAATAACTAGAATTCATATTTGTATATGTAATAAATTATCCAACCTGGAGAACGATTTTTTTTATACTTTCTTAACATATATTTAATGCGATTATATTGTTGTAAAATTATAATGTTTTTTTTAGATCATAAGAGAGTCCACAAAAATGAACATGCAAGACCGTTTGACCCTTAAAGACGAGTGCGATAAGAGGCGAACATTTGCGATCATCAGCCACCCTGATGCAGGTAAAACCACTTTAACTGAAAAATTACTCCTATACTCAGGCATGCTCCATACTGCTGGCATGGTTAGAGGACGGAAAGGCAGAAAAGCTGCCGCTTCAGACTGGATGTCAATGGAGCAAGAGCGTGGAATCTCCATTACCGCCTCTGCCATGCAGTTCCCTTACAAAGATTTTCTCGTCAACGTCCTTGACACCCCTGGCCATGAAGACTTCTCTGAAGACACCTATCGCACCCTGACAGCTGCTGACTCCGCGATTATGGTCATCGATTCCGGAAAAGGCGTTGAGAAGCAAACACGAAAGCTATTCGAAGTGTGCCGCCTCCGCAAAATCCCCGTGCTGACGTTCATCAATAAGATGGATATGCCTGGCAGAGATCCCCTCGACCTTATGAACGAAGTTGAAGAGGTTCTCCAAATTCACTCTTCAGCGATCAATTGGCCAATTGGGACAGGCAAAGAATTTATTGGTGTTGTGGACCGCTTATCAAACATGTGTTTGTTCTTTAGTAAAACTTCTGCCGGCGGAGCGACCAAAGCCGGCATCGAAAGATTCCCTCTACATAGCAATGAAGCCAAAGAGCGGATCGGAATGACTCTCTATACAGAGCTCTTACAAGAACTCGAACTCCTCGAAACTGCAGGAAATCCTTTCTCTGTTGAGAAATTCCTTACCGGTGACATCACTCCAGTTTTTTTTGGATCAGCTTTGACCAACTATGGGATTGAACCTTTCTTTGATGCCTTCATCGAATTTGCCCCCTCCCCTCACGCACGCCTAGCAGATACGCTGAAAGGAGAAGAAATCCTGATCGACCCTATCGACACCCCATTCAGCGCTTATGTCTTCAAACTACAGGCCAATATGGACAAACGGCATCGCGACAGCATGGCATTCCTACGCATATGCTCAGGCCGCTTTGAACGTGACCTCGTGGTTAAACATCACCGATTAGGGAAAGAGGTCAGGCTATCGCGTCCTCATGGTATGGTGGCAGGAGAAAGAACGACCCTCGACGTCGGCTATGCAGGAGATATCATCGGCGTCATCAACCCCGGCGTCTTTGCCATCGGCGATACGATATCAATGACAGGCGGTTTTAACTTTAAGCCGCTACCCCAGTTTCAACCTGAAATTTTTGCACGTTTGCAACCCAAAGATGTCGGCAAACGGAAATCTTTTGATAAAGGAATCTTTCAGTTATCCGATGAGGGAGCGATTCAGCTATTAAAATCCTATGATTCGAGCGGCGAAGCGATTTTTGCTGCCGTTGGACAGCTCCAATTCGAAGTGATGCAATACCGCTTAAAGGATGAATATGGAGTAGAGACAATTTTAACGCCACTCCCTTACAGTTGCAGTGGATGGTTATTGGGAGAGCTTGAGACATTTAAAAAGACAACAACCTCATTAATAGTCCAGGATCGTTTTGAGAGACCTATTGTCCTGTTCACTGAAGTTTGGGATAAGCAATATGCGATGAAGCAAAACCCCGAGCATCAGCTTGTAGACATGTTATCTTAAAAAAATATTGATAAAAAATGGGATGAAGATGTTTAAAAACTTTCTACAAATATTATTTATCATAGCATCCTTCTGGATGTCAACGGTGAGTGCCCAGATGGAACCTATTTTAGTCATCAACATGAAAGATGATTATGTCCTTCCACGCAATTTTAGGACTGTTCAAGATCCCTATAAGATCACAGGACCTAATCTCCCCACACGGGAAGGACTGGATTCTCTTAAAATTTCTGGAAGCGGTCAATTTTCCAAAAATTCACTGAAGAAAATCATTAACTCTCTTCCACGAAACCATCGCGTCATCGTCGTCGATTTACGCCAGGAAAGTCATGGTTTCTTTAATGGAACAGCTGTGTCCTGGTATGGGATGCGCGATTGGGCCAATGTTGGGAAAAGATTAGGCAAAATCAAACAAGAGGAAAAGAGCTTGCTCGAGCAGTCGCTCCAAAAAAAGAACGTTGTTTTAAATAAAATCATCAATAAAGGGATTCAAGAGCATGAAGATTATGAAACCGTCAGCATCCCCTTTACAATACACCACGCCTCTACCGAAGAACGATTAGTTCAAGAACATGACATCGACTACTTTCGCATTCCTCTAACTGATCATATTACCCCTGCTTACCACCTTGTCGATCGCTTTATCGAATTTGTGCAACAACTCCCGCACGATACTTGGCTGCATTTTCATTGTTCTGCAGGCATAGGAAGAACAACGACTCTTATGACGATGTATGATATGATGAAAAATGCCAAAAAGGTGACCTTTGACGACATCATGAAACGGCAATGGTATATTGGTGGCAGGAATATGGAATTAGCGAATAGCAGATGGTCCGCGAGCTACCAGATAGACCGCTTGCAGTTTTTGAAAGAATTCTATGATTATTGCCGGACCAATAACGACCAGTTTCAAACGACCTGGTCACTCTATGTTCTCCGCAATATGTAAATGCTGCAAACATCCCCCTTTTTTAACGCAAAGGAGCACAAGAGTCGCAAAGGGAACAAGGATAAGCATAAAGGGGCAAAACAGGATAGGCAGGATCGCTTCGCGGCAGGATAGGCAGGCGAAGCGATCCTGCCTATCCTGTTTTTTGCTTAGCACAAAGTTTTTAGAGAGACTTAGTCTTCTTCTTCTTCAAAGTCATCATCGTCTTCAAAGTCTTCATCGTCTTCAAAGTCTTCATCATCCTCATCTAAATCTTCATCTTCGTCTTCGTCACCGAAATCATCTAATTCTTCTTCCGCGTCGAAATCCTCTTCGTCAGAAAACTGGTTATTAAACATTGATACCTCACCATTTACAGCTTAATAAAAACTAGCTACAATTTATATTTGATAGCGGATTAGCGTGACAGGGTTTCAACGGTAACTCTTACCGAAAAAATCATGGCTATCCCTTTCCAGAAAAAACAATAAAATAAAACGATTATTCATACAATAAAGGAATTGCAATGGACAAATCTACTTTCTCAAACTACACCCTCACAGCGACTCAAGCGGCTCTACAAGCAGGTGCAATCTTGCGCAAAGGATTTGGTTCAGACTTTGAGATCACTGCAAAACCTGGTCATCAGAATTTCGTCACAGAATATGATCACCTTTCAGAAGCATTGATCATCAAAACAATTCAAGGAGTCTTTCCGAATGATCACTTCCTCGCAGAAGAGAGTGGACTATCCACCGGTTTTACTCAAGACGAGAATGTCTTATGGATCATCGACCCGCTTGATGGGACAACAAACTTTGCTCACCATCTTCCCCTCTTCGCCATCAGCATCGCCGCTTATCAGCATGGACAGATCATTTGCGGAATCATCTACCAACCGATGACGGACGAGCTATTTGTCGCAGAAAGAGGTCGAGGAGCCTATTTGAACGACAAAAAAATTCATGTCAGTCAGATAGACAATCTTGAGCATTGTCTCATTGCAGCAGGATTGCCTTATGTGATGGATGAGGCACTTCTATTAAACGTCCAAAAAATTCTACATCTGAGCAAAACAGGAACGATCTTTAGAAATATAGGCTCTGCGGCACTCAGTTTAGCTTATGTGGCGGCCGGCAAAGCTGATGCTTTCTGGATGTGCAATATCTTTCCATGGGATCTTGCAGCGGGACAGATCTTAGTTGAAGAAGCTGGTGGAAAAGTGTCGCAAAACCACTCCTTTCCGGTTTCTTTGTCAGTCCCATCGACAGTTCTTGCGTCTAACGAAACTCTCCATGAGATTCTGACCAATTATCTTGCGTCAAGCGACAAACATTAAATATCAGTTTAAATTAAATAGCCACTTGTGTAAATTCTATTATATCTAAAATTTCACTCATCTTTAATATGAAAAAAATGATTTATATTATCCTCTTGTTTAGCTCGCTTTTAACTCTACATGCGTCAGTTGCTGACTCCAAATACTTTGATACGAATGATTTGGATGCCTGGTTAGAAGAAGTTTACGATCAAGAGTTTGCTTCTACAGCCTTTGAAAACCCGATTGTTCGATCGAAGGAGAACAACAATTTAGATGGCAATCCTTACATTCCTTCGAAAATCAAAAAGCAGTTACGCCCTTATCTGATTCCACAAAAGCATCCGATGAAAGGCAAACTCGATGCTATTTTTCTCGAAAAACGGGCGACAGCAAACGAACAGACGTTTACTGAAGCAGGGTTTAAAACGTTCTCAATTGGCAAACGGTCATTTGTCTATGTTGCAAAGCATCCTTTACTCCCCCACCATATCGTTAAAGCATACCTCGACAACGATAACAGGAAAAAATATGGTAAAGAAAGTTGGGAATGGCTTGTCAAACGTTGCCAAGGGGCTGAGAAGATCAGAAATGTGATTAAGAAAAAAGGCTTTAAGCACTTTGTTGTCGCCGATAAATGGATTTACCCTCTCCCAGCACACCCCTCTCCGCCTCCACTAGAAGAAGGTTATGTCAGGCATCATGCGATACTAATCGCTAAGAATATGAACCTCGCTCCCAAGAAAGAAAATTACAGAGCTTGGCGCACTAAAATCACCCGTGAGCACTTGGATGAACTTTACGTGATCATCAGCCGCGCCAAAGGTTCAAGCTATCGGCCCGATAACATCGCCTTAACAAAAGAGGGGTTGTTTGCTTTCATTGACACTGAATATCCCGCAAAAGGGCCCGACTATAAGAGCATTCGTTTATATCTCAACCGCGAAATGCGCAAATACTGGGACAAACTCGTCAAGAACGGCGGGGTGTGATTATTCGGCTCCGAAGGTGAAGGCATAGACCTCAACACCTTGAGGGATCTGAATCGTTAAGAGGTGGCGGCCATCCTCTCCTTTTAAATCGACGATATCATATTTTCGAGGCTCATGAACGATAATCTCCCCCTTCCCATTCATATCTTCAGTACGGTATTTCTCCGGGAGCGGATGTCCGTCGAGCTCAACTTGAATCGGCTTTGAACTTACCCCTCCCAAAACCAGGTGGACACGATCAGCTTTAAAATTAATCGTCAAACGAGATGAATCCGATTGAGAAAGAATAGATTCTTCCCCAATTGTCCACATTCCTTGCAAAGCCACTTCATTCGAACCAACAGGCTGATGATAGCCATAAGAAGCGGCGGCATCTTTGACGATGCGGTTTTCTGCGACATAGGCCTCAGCCCGTTTATACCCTAAATAAGTTTCAGGAGTCATTCCTTGCATAATCGGAGCAGCTTCTTCTTTCTCTTCTTTGACAAGGAGCGGAGGAAGGTTCAACAGCGACCGGATGGCATTTTCAGTCTCTTGATACCCTCCTTCTCCAAAATGGATCTCCCTGACATCTCCTTCTTGATCGATCAGATAATGAGCAGGCCAGTAGAAGTTTGAGAACGATTGCCAAGTTTGGTATTGATTATCCAATGCTACGGGATATTTAATTTCAAACCGTTTCACAGCACCGCGAACATTGTTCTCATCTTTCTCGAATTCAAATTCAGGTGTGTGAACCCCGATAATCACCAATCCTCTGTCGTGATACTTGTCATACCATTTTCGAAGATAAGGGAATGTTCGGATACAGTTGATGCAGCTATAAGTCCAGAAATCCACTAAAACAACTTTCCCTTTTAATTGCTCCAGAGTGAGGGGCGAGGTATTGATCCAGGCAGAAATTCCGATAATAGGTGGAGCCTGGCCAAGGACTGGCAAATCCCCTGTTTTCCTCTCCTTAGACTGAATCACAGAAGGCGAAAAGCGGGAAGGGCCTCGCAAGTGTTCAAGCTCTTTTTTCACAAGAGGGTGATTTTCCACATTGAAGCTGGGGAGATAATCAAGCACCATCTGCTGAAACAGAACATCCCATTGAAACGCTAATGCAGCTGCTGTGAGGAGCATCACCGCTCCAAAGAGGCGGCGAATCGACTCGGTATGGCTTGATAGCCAAGGGGACGACGTCACTAAACGGTGGCCTCCGAATGCAATGAGAAGAAGAGGGACCCCAGCACCCAGGCTATAGGAAACCGTCAACACCACAATTTGCCATGAGACCTGCTGTGTTGCGACTAAGGTCGTGATAGCGGCTAAAATCGGTCCTGCACAAGGCGTCCAAACTAATCCCAACGCTGAACCGATAAAAAATCCGCTGACAAATCCAGGTTTTTGTCCTTGGGAAATCGCCTGTACCTTAGCTCCAACATCCGCTAAAGAGCCTGTTGCTGAAGCAAACCAATTGCTGAGCTTGGGTAAGAAAAGAATCAATCCAAACACAGCAATCAAAGCGATAGCAACATAGCGCAGAACGTTAGCAGAGATTCCCAATGCATGAACGAGTGTACTCAGCGTAAGAGTGAAGAAGATAAAACTGGTTAGGAGTCCGCAAATGACGCCGAGAGGCCGACGATTTCCCCCGGTTGAACTTGCTGACAATATCGCAGGAAGAACTGGTAGAATGCAAGGGGATAACACCGTCACCAATCCAGCCATGAAAGCAAATAGGGCTAATATGAACATGGATGATTTCCCCCTTCCTACCATCCTTCTTAGTACAGGTGCATCTCATAAATTGCAAGCTTCACAAGATAGGCAAAAGGGACAAAACAGGATAGGCAGGATAGCTTCGCGGCAGGATAGGCAAGATAGAGCAAAAAAATATACAGGATGGGAAGGATAGTGATGATTAGATGCAGCAATTCTGAGTGAAAAATATTTTCTCGAAAAATGAGAAATAAAAAATAAAATTATTCTTTATCCATAACAGGGACAAAGCGCATTCATTGAATTTAACAACCTTCCTTGTTCTTTATCTTAGGATTCCTGTGGGATGTTTTTGACCCAGAATTGCTGCATCTAATCATCACTATCTTTTCTATCCTTCCCATCCTGTATATTTTTTTGCTCTATCTTGCCTATCCTGCCGCGAAGCGATCTTGCCCATCCTGTTTTGTCCCTTTTGCTTATCTTGTGCAATCGATGGCACGATTGATGCATCCAAATCATGCAATCAACAAAAAGGCCAGCTATGAGACACAGCCTATTTCTGCTATTCTCACTCTTTTTCCTATTCTCTTTAAATGCCGCTGATTCAACAGCAGCTCTTTTAAATCAGAATGCTCAGATTGCGAGTGATTCAACGGCAATAGAAAAATTCTATCGACTCGGACCAAACGAGAACTGGAAGGAGATCACTCAGGAAGTCCTGGCCAGTCCTTATACAACTGCAGAAGCTAGAGCATCGATACAAAGCCACCAAAGAAAAATCTTCGCCATCCGCTATCCAAGTGAAGGGTTATGGATCAAAGGATTCATCAGCTTCACACCTCAAGCCAATCATGCACCAACTCTTATGTTATTCCGCACTGGCAATCGGAATTTTGCTCTTCCTTTTCCTGGGGACGACTTAGCAACTCTTGGAGATTATACCATCCTCTCTTCGACATTAAGAGGCGGCATCAGTGAAGGAAACGATGAATTTGGCGGAAACGACGTCGCCGACATCAAAAACCTGATCGACTACCTTCCAACTCTAAACAAAGAGTTGAATTTTTCATCTCAATCAAAATGTTTATTCATGATCGGACCAAGCCGCGGTGGGTTGGAGATGTTTTTGACGCTGGCTCGCTACCCAGAACTACAGAAGCGGGTCACAAAAGTGGTGGCATTATCGAGCATCCTCGATTTACACCAACAAATTGCTTCCCGCCCCGATGATATGAAACAGATGCTCATCGATGACTTTGGCTACCAAGACAGCCCTTCAGGTGAGGGATGGATTGCTAAACGCGATCCGTTAAAGACAATCCCTGCAATCAGCCAATCTCTCCCTATCTTAGTCGTCCAAGGAACTGCTGATAGTCGCATCACCCTAGATGAAGGCTATCACATGGTTAACGCCTTAAAAGAGACAGGACACCAAGTAGACTATTGGGAAATCAAGAATGGAAACCACACCCTAACAAATTTCCCTCAACTGACAGCAGCGTTATTGACTTGGCTTAATACTAATGTCAAATGTGGCTAGATGACGACGACGCGCTGCCATTCTTTGATCTATTTTCCTCAACTTCCTCATGCTCTTTCCGTCCTTGTTCTACGAGAAACACAATATCTTTATGTTGATTCAGCCGTGTAAAGTCTGAAGTGAGAAAGTTCCATACCTCAAGGCGGTTATTTGCCCATTCAGCGACACCTTTGAATAGGTTACATACCGTTTCTATAAGAACTAAAGGATCAACATCATCATCGTCGCTTTCTCCGCCTTCCTCTACAACTTCTCTAAAATCGGAAACAACCACATCTCTTGTTTGTTTATAATAAAAGCGAAAATTATCTGGTTTTGCATCAAGATTTACGAGTTTTGCGATTGCAGTATTAAAAATCGGCTTCACAGAGACAATTTCAAGAAAATCGGCCGGCTTTCTCTCTTTGAGAGGATCTGTCCCATCGCTTTGAATGGCCCATTGCTGGGGATCTACAGCATAAGGAATGTTCGGAACAATAAAAACATCGCCTATCAAACAATCAGTAGAAGGATCGATGTTTAGAATGGACGCGACAGGAATACCGTGTTGTAAACATTCACGAAATTGTTTGATTGATTGACGCGTCAACTGATCAATTTGTGCGAAATCTTTTGTCACGCATTCTTCATGGAAAGCCTTGATCAAAATCTCTTCATTTGAACGCCCTGGAATTAATTCTGGTTGCCCAGGACAAACAATAAATGCTTTTTTATATTGCCCTTTGGCTCCTGCAATCGCTTCTACTTGATAATCATGCCCTTGATATGTCAGTCTACCATTGTCTAACCCTCGAATGATTGAGAGGTATTTATTGTATGCCGCCAATGCAGGTGAAACAAAACCAGGAATCCAACGAGTTAACGAACTGGGCGGTTTACGAGGAGTCTGGGGAGGGACCCGTTTGCCTGTTGTGACAATAGCTTTTTTTTCGGAATTAGGTTTAGGTAAGGACTGACTTGACGATCTTGGCAAAGATGAACTATCAGGCATAGGCAAAGAAGCGCATGAAACGGTAGGAAAAGATAGTCTAATTGGCAAACTTGGCAAACTCTTAGATTGCGTTGTTTGCTGATTTACCGTTGACGTGATCGATGAGGTGAAGGGTGGTTCTGTTGTCAAACTTTTTGATGGCGATTCGCTGGTTGATGTTGAGAATAGAAAATTAAGACTTCTATTTGATGCTGTCTTTGCAAATTTTATTGATGATTGCTCGTTCGACCCAGCAGGTTGGAGGTCGTCATTTTCAATAGATTCTATACACCTTTTCATCACATATGGAGATTTAGGCAAACTACTCAACGAGTCATCAAAAGATGTAGGCGAACCATTTAATTCATAAGGTAAATCATTTGATTCAACTGATAACTCATCTGACGAAGGCGACTGGTCATGTCCCCAAATAATTAATGATCCAAATATTGATAATCCCGATTCATCGGACGAATCTGAATATTTAGTTTCTTCTTCAGAGCTATTATTATAAAAACTTATTCCACTCAACTTAGGACCTCTTCCAACACCATGCATAACTCACCTATTTGTGTAAATTTTACTAAAATTCAACACGAAGTTATACGATATATCACCGAAAAAGTAAATAATAGTAATTTATTTAATTGATATATGAATTAAAATTTTTAATTTGTGTAAAGAATTTAATTTAAGCGAGTGACAAGTCCAGAAAACAACACAAAGATGATGGTTTTACCTGAATTGAATAAATTTTTATTATATAAAATTGAATTTACTAAATTAAATGATGATATGTCACAAGAAAATCAAATAAGATTTGTAACTATTTAAGCGAGATGATGGACGAAGTGGACTATATGGGTAATAGGATGCGGGCAGGGGCACGGGCAGGGGCACGAAAAGCGAGTTAGCCTGCTATGTGAATTTGTCAAGTCATTCGAGCACTCCGTCTCTTTCGCGTCAATTATAAT
>JAGVJP010000060.1 GCA_020051075.1 Parachlamydiales bacterium | reverse complement strand
TAAAACTTTTAAGAGGATTCAGGGCCTGATCCAAGTATTCAGACTCTAGAATTTCTTCTCCCAAGACGGCACTCAAAAAGGAATTCCGAAAATGATCCTTTTGCATCACATGCTTAAACACCGAATCCTCGGTCGCATGGATGTAAACGCCTTTGGGATATTTTTTGGGAAACTCTTGGCGCGCTTTCTGTGCAAAAGACCGATGCTGGTTTTTTGGAAGGAGAGGCTTGCTTCGAAGCGTAAGTCCCTTCATGCCATCGACCAGGTCTTTCATCAAGAACGACCCCTGGCTGTCGCCAGGACTCATCATAAATAAACTTACGACACTTGCTATAAATTTTAGACGCACCCATTGCAGGCCCATGGAACACTCTCCTGTTCAATAAACGTTACACATCGCCCGCATGATTTTTATGATTTATTTAGAACACTCTATCCATATTTATCACTATGTCAAGTTTTTGTCAGTTATTTTGCCTATAAGGTAACTTCTGATGAATTATTCATCTATGCAGTGATGGTGGCACAGAGGCGGGAAGGACGTAATCTAGGTATGGATGAAACCGTCAAGCTTAGCGCTTCTTTGGCGCGTTCTTTTTAAAAATAATGGATAACATTGAGATCATTTTGTCTCGTAGTTCCGAGCGAGGAATGACCATATCAACCATACCATGCTCTAATAAATACTCTGCTGTTTGAAAGCCTGCTGGCAATTGCTCTCGGATTGTTTCTTTAATGACTCTGGCACCTGCAAAGCCAATAGTAGCACCAGGTTCTGCTATTGAGATATCGCCCAACATAGCAAAAGATGCTGAAACGCCCCCTGTGGTTGGGTCGGTTAACAGTGTGATATAAGGCAACGTTGCTTCTTTGATTAATCGAACGGCAATGGTAGTACGGGGCATTTGCATTAAAGAAAGGATACCTTCTTGCATACGCGCCCCTCCAGATGAAGGCACGACTACATAAGCGGCCTTATTTTTAATGGCCAGTTCAGCAGCTTTTATCAATCCACTGCCAACGGTCATGCCCATAGAGCCTCCCATAAAACGGAAGTCAAAGACAGCCATGACAACAGGATGTCCCCCCATTGTACCATTAGCAATTATAAGAGCGTCGTCTTGTTTGAGTTTATGACGAGAATCTTTAAGGCGTTCACTGTATTTCTTTAAATCTTTAAATTTAAGTGGGTCATCAACGCTCTTGGGTAAAGGAACTAGAGTGTATTTGGGGTCCATCAACAACTCGAGTCGTTGAAAAGGGTCTAATCGCAAATGATGGCCACAATGTCGACACACATGAAGATTATCGACCAATTCTCGATGGAAGAGCATTTGCTCACATCCTGGACATTTCTGCCAGAGGTTCTCAGGTACATCCTTACCTACAAGAGAGCGCAGTTTGGGGCGAACAAAGTTGGTGAGCCAGTTCATCAGGGGTCTCCAAAACATCCTTTAAGGTTTCTCCAGTATTTCCTTAGCAGAAATTCAAAATGAGCTGAAGTTCTTTCTTTGTGATGAGAATTCGGTTTTCTGATCGGGAAGACACGTGCTTTCGTTATCACGAGTGAAGACCGTGACCCTAACTTACTTTCTGACTTCTGATTGCTGGCAGTTGATATCTGTGTGTATGTCCCCTTAGATCCTTTATTTATAATAGGTTAAACTTATTTTTGACACTTTGTATCTTTTTTCTTGACATATAGTTCTATAATCATTATATATAAGCTATGTTTGTTCTGCAGAGCACTCTAGATACGTTAAAGAAGTAATAGGTCATTAAGATCTTAAGACCACAGCTTTAATAGTCTTTTTTAAAAAAGTCTTGGTTGGTTCGCCCGCCGGCCCGGGACTTTTAGAGAAGATTTTAGTGTTGTTAAAATAATTTTTCCTCGGGGAAAGAACTTCGAGAGATTGACTTGAAAATGCCAGCCTCTTGAAAAAACTATCGTGCTCTTTCCTCCTTCGACCCGGTGCTACCACATCAGAGGTTGAGGGAGCGAAAGGGTCATATTTAAATGGATGGTGTCGCATTAGCGAGCCATTAACGCACTCGTATGGGCCCGCCGCCAGCAGTCAAGTTTACTCTTTGACTTCTGATAGTATGTGTTTATAAGAAAAAGTTATGACAGACAAAACAAACAACATTGAAGTAGCACCTTATGACCCTCGGTGGCCAAAAATCTTTGCATTTGAGGCGGCAATCATCAAAGAAGCATTGGGCGATAACTGCATTGATATTCATCATATTGGTTCAACGTCTGTACCAGGTTTAGTTGCTAAACCTAAAATCGATATCATCGCAGTTGTAAAAGATCCCATAAAAGCAATCCCAAATTTAGAAGCAATAGGACTAACATACAAAGGGGAATACAATATCCTTATGCATTATGGTTTTAGTAAACGTGGAGATGTTGATATCAACTTGCATGTATATGAAACTGGGCATCCTGAAATAGAGCTGAACATTCTTTTCAGAGATTATTTACGAAAAAATCTATCAGCTCGCGATGAGTATGCGGCGCTTAAAGAACGCCTTTTACAAGACGATAGTTCGTTTGAGAAAGATAAATCTTCCTTTAGACGGTATACTCTTCGTAAAGGAGATTTTATTCGCAAAATACTAAAAGAAACGGGTTTTAGTAGCTTAAGGGTGCTTAAGTGTACTGATAGTACAGAATGGAGTGCAGCCAAGAATTTTCGTCAGAAATATTTTTTCGATAATGTATCTATCTCTGATCCTTATACTTGGACATTTGATCACCCAAGCCATGTTCATTTAATTTGTTATCAAGGCTCTGAAATTATTGGTTATGCTCACATCCAACTATGGACTGAAGCCAGAGCTGCCATAAGAATCATTGTTCTCGATCAAAAGCAACGTAATCAAGGATTAGGTAGACAGTTTTTAGACTGTATTGAAAAATGGCTGAAGCGTCAGAACTATAAAAGTATTCATGCGGAAGCTTCACCCGAAGCAGTAACGTTTTACAAAAAGCTTGGATACACCTCCATGCCATTTAATGATCCAGATTCTCATGAAAGCGATCCTCGCGACATTCCTATGGGAAAGATGTTGTGTGTCTGAATTGAGTCTTATTCTTCAATTTTGGAAAGATAGAGATATTTTTGCATTGATTTCATAAAAAAATGCAGCTTACGAAAATAGTAAGCTGCAAAAATTGCTTGGACTAGGTTGTTTTTACCGACTGTTTACATTAAGTCTGTCGCGTAGGTATTTTCCCGCCTTAAAGAAGGGAACAACTTTTCCACTAACTTTTACAGAAACTCCTGTGCGCGGGTTACGACCGAGACGTGGTTCACGACGACGAGTGGTGAAAACTCCAAAACCTCTGATCTCAACTCTTTTGCCCGTTGAAAGTGCAGCAGAGATTTCTTCAAAAACCACATCTATACTCTTTTCTGCTTGTGAATTAGTCAGACCTGGCTTTTGCGAAAGTAATTTAAGTACTAGTTCAGAACGCGTCATTTTACTCTCCCGGTAATTATATGTATTTATTATTATTTTTTTTAATCAGCAGAAATCAAAATGATTCGTGATTATTTGTTTAGACAATCATTATTAAATGATCAACCTTTGATTTTCAAGATCAAATCCCATTAGAATAGGAATTTATATTTTTAATATAGACAACTTTATTAACGAATTATCAACCATTGATTTTAACCCCTTTAATTTCAGTAGTTTATAGATAGGAGGTTTTTTAATTTTTCACTTGGCCTAACTTTTGCAACATGAGTTATAGCCAAAAATTTTGGAGGATTATATGGCTCTTGAGATGCCAACAATGCAGATGCCGCAAGTTAATAATGCTGCCAATGGAAAGAAGACTATTGTTGTTCAAGAGTTATTGAGCATTTCTGTTGCATCTGGAGAGTCACCTAAAGTTGATTTTCAAAAAATTCTTAATGCAACGCCAAAGGAACAAGTACAAGAGAAAGCTCATAACCAACAAAAAGAAAATTCTCAAAGGAATGATGATTCTTCTCCTCAACTTGAGAGAGGGAAAAAAACTGAAAACACTGTCAATGTAAAACAGAGCGATGAAAGTCCTGTGCCCGATAAATCTGATCATGTCTTCGACCAGCAAGAGTTTAATGATGAGCAATCTATTAACTTTCTAATACCAATGCGTGATCAAGAGCCTCTCATAAAATCCCAAACTGCTGAGGATGTTGAAAGAGGAGTGATGCAACAAAAAGATATTCCTCTAAAGACAATAATGACCCTCAACGACGAAGCAAAAGGGGCATCTAAAGAAGATGTGCCTGCTGTAAGGATCGTGCACGTTTCCATGAGTTCATCTCAAGGAATTGAAATAAATAATAATGTGATGTTCACTAAAGACTGGCTTGCCTTAAGGGAAGAGCAACGAATGGATAACGAAATCTTACAAATAAAACAGCAAATCATTCCTCACGAAATTATGAGTCAAGAGGAATCTTTGGTCGAAGCACTAGATATGGAAAAAAATCTTCATCTTAGGACTGGATCAGAACGCCAAAACGTTGGAGAAGAAAATTCCGATAAAGAAAAATCAAACAATTTATCTCAAGAATTAGATGACCACCAAAAGCATGTTGAGAGAAAACAGGAGAGTATTGACAGAACTATATTAGATATAAAAAGAAAAACTGATCATACGTCTTCAATGCAGGATTTTTTGGTCGATAACGATAGCTTTATTAGCGATGATCGAGGCTTTTCCAAAGTCTCTATTACAGAAAATATTCAAGGAAATATTCCTAATCCATTGATGCAGAAATCTTCAACTGTTTCGCACAATTCTATCATTCATGAGCTGCCAGTTATTCGTCAAGTATCCCAAGCTTTACATGTCGCTCGTCAAAGAGGCATGGATAATATGACTTTGGAATTGAAACCAGAACATTTAGGACGCGTTGAAATTAAACTTGAGATTACTGATGGGCAAGTGCGAGCGATCTTTAATATAGACAAAGTCGAAACGTATGATCTTTTAAGACGAGATGAAAGTTTACTGCAGGCTCTTTTAAATGAATCGGGCTTAAAAGCTGATGATGGAGCTCTTAATTTTAATTTTCGAGGTGAACAACAATCCTTTGGTGATGAAAATTCTTCACTGACAACAATTCTTCCAGCTCTTTCAGTTGATGGAGAAGAAACAGAAATTGTTACTCCCTCAGTAGTGATTGATCATAATCGCGTTTTAGACAGATTAATATAGGGAGAAAACAATGGTTCAAGCGGTTAAGGCAAATATGGATATTCAACGTAAATCAGAACAAGATTCTTTTGGTTTAACAAATGAGATGCAAGGAGCTAATGGGGAAAAAGGTCGTAAGTTGAGTTCTAATATCATCATGGGAAAAATGGAGGACTGGCTCAAAGTTGTTTTAGCTACTGTTAAAAACCAAGATCCGATGAATCCTGCAGATACGACTCAGATGGCTAGTCAGTTTACACAATTCGGTCAAATCATGGGAATCATGGAGATTAAGGATCAGTTACAAAAGGTCTTGAATGCACAGAATTTTTCACAGTTGCTCGAGGCAGCTGGACAATTGGACCGATACGTTGAAGTCAACGGGAGCGGATTTGAAGTAACAGATGAAGGGGCTCCTGAATTGGGATATTTCCTGCCGCCTGGGGTTGATAAATCGCAAATTATCGTGACGGATAAAGCCAATAATGTAATAAAAATAATTGAAGGAGCATCAACGGCTGGTAAACATTTGTTTGAATGGGATTGTAAGGGTCTTGAAGACAAGAAAGTTGAAAAGGGGCTATATCGATTCCGTGTTTCTGCCTTGGATAAAAGTGGTAAGGCTCTTTTAGACCCAACAACAAAAAAAATTCAACACATTAGGACAACAGTGAAGGGCATGGTAACAGGCGGTGAAATGATTGAGGGAAAACCAACGGTGGCTGTCAATGGATTAAGGATGCCTTTAGAATCTTTGGTCGGAATTCATAGTCTTGCAACAAAACCAAAGTTGATAACTGGTGAAATAAAAAATGTTGGTACAGAGCTTAAAGAAATTAGTACTGATTTGAATACTGAGTTAGGAATAATTGCGCAATAATCCATTGAGATAAAAGGAGAAAATTATGACAATAACAGCAGCTGTAGTTGCATTAAAGGCCGGTAACAAAGCACTGGATGCAGTATCTCAAAATACTGCAAATGGTAACACGATCGGTTTTAAATCATTACAAGGTATCTTTGAAGCAATGGTAACTGGAGGAAGTTTGGTGAATAACCAGTTTACTTCCGCTGGTAGCAGTTCACATATTATTCAAAACGTTGGAAAGCAAGGTAGCATCCTGGGTACAGAAAGACAGAGTAATATGGCTGTTATTGGTGCAGGTCTCTTTGTAGGATTTCCAAATTCTCAAACAACTCAAAATGTTTATACGGCAGCAGGTGATTGGGAGGTAAACTATAAAAACCTTCTCGTGAATTCTGGAGGCATTGTGGCTGCAGGATGGAAGACCAATGCTCAAGGTAACGTAACGACTGGTCTTACAGGAAATGCGCTTACTCCAATCGATTTAAGCGGTAGTCAGGAATATTTTTTACAAACTACGCAAGCAAAAATGGTGGCTAACATTACTTCTGATACACCTATCGTTGTTCCTGCTCAGCTTGTGCAGGTTAACTTTCCAGTTGTCGATTCTTTGGGGAGCCCCCATGACTTTACAGCAACATTTCAAAGAACTGGAATTAACCCCAACACATGGGCAATGTCGATTACTTGTCCAGATGGCGTAGTAACAAAAACGAATGGAGCTGGTAATCCATATGGGGGTGGAACGCCGATGGTCATTGTTTTTGATCAAAATGGATTACCTCAAACATTTGATGGGGTAGCTGGTGCTCCTCCTCCAATGTTTGTTACGTGGAACGTAGCTGCTACAAATGCTCAAAATATGGCTGTTACTCTTGATTTAGGTGCTATTGGCGCTGGTGATGGACTTGTAAGCAGAGCCAGCACACAAATTCCTCCAAAAGTGATTCAAGATGGACAAGCAATGTCTACAGCATCAGGATTTGAGACTAATGAATCAGGACTCATTTCAATGGTCTATGCTAGTGGTGTTCGTTTACCCGTATATCAACTGGCATTAGCCTCATTTCCTTCTGTCAACAATTTAGATCCAATTCCTGGAAATGCGTTTACATCAACAGCAAAATCGGGTGTTGTGATTTATGGGAAACCCAATACAGGTAGTTTTGGCAAAATTGCAACGGGGCAAATTGAAACTTCCAACGTTGATTTTGCTGATCAATTAACTAGTATGATTCAACTTCAACAATTTAACTCCGGTAACGTTAAATCCATTAAGACACAGGATGAAATTACCAAAGAATTGCTGAGCATTCGTTAATAAATTAAGAATAGGGGAGACAATGCTAGTCTCCCATGTTTACTCAACTTAAAAACTGTCGTATAGCTTGAAACCGTGATGCGTAGGAGCCATTATGACAAATCTTTTAGCCCAATATTCTTTTGAACTTCTTAGCCTTAGTATTTTGCAGTCTATTGCATTGATTAGCCCTGGTCCTGATTTTGCGATTGTTGTGCGTAACAGTTTAGTTTTTAATCGGCGTGTTGGTATGATCACTACCCTTGGGATTACCTTTGGCGTCATGGTTCATGTTTTATATTGTTTGCTAGGGCTAGGTTTGATTATTTCTAAATCGTTTTGGCTATTCACAACCTTTAAAATTTTAGGTGGGGCATACTTAATTTATATTGGTACTCAAGCGATTCGAAGTGGTAAGCACCATGCAATGAGAGTACAAAAAGATACTGCACATAAAGAAACAATAACGGATTTTCGAGCTTTTCGCATGGGGTTCATTACGAATGTGCTGAATGCTAAGGCAATTTTGTTTTTTCTTAGTCTTTTTACAACTGTGGTAAAACCCAATACACCTCCAATGATTTTAGGTCTATTCGCGGTCATCGTTTTTGTAACAACCATGACTTGGTTTTCAATTGTTTCTTGCTTTTTCTCAACACAGAGAGTGCAAAGATCTTTCAGTAAAATGGTTCATTGGGTGGAAAGAGTGACCGGAGGGCTTTTAATTGCCCTCGGCCTAAAATTATTGACAACAACCAATCGTTAGTTAAGCAGAAAAGGGGTTCTTTTAGGACTCATTTCCTTTGCTTCAGAGGGACGTGTTAATAATTCTTTCAAGTTGTTTGCAGTTGCTATATGTAGCCGATTTCCCAGTTCGGGACCTTTACTGAAGTGAGACAGCATTATTTTATCTGAAACACATGCAGAAATAAGGCCGCCTATTCTTTTACTCATGTCAACTTTTGAGCCAATCAATGAAGAGATTCCCAACTGCTTGAAAGCATCAAGTTGATCTTGAGTTTCTTCACATTCTGTCGCTACAGGGTGTACAAGGATAGGAGATTTTTTGGAAGCGAACACAATTTCAATGAGGCGTCCCATCTCAGCTTTCTCAAAGGGATTAATACCCATCGTATCAATAATTTTAAGGGTCTCAGGATTGCTGTCTTTAAGATAGATATCCAATTTATCAGCTGATTCAATAGCTTTAAAAGGCACTTCAAGAGCATGAGCATAGGTTTGAATTTGTGTAGTTCCGCCAGCCTTGAGTGTATCTGTGGTAATCAGCTCAACATCTTTTTGCATTAACACTGCTTCAAGAGCTATCTTAGCAGCTACAATACTTTTTCCCGCTCCTGGTGTGCCAGCAACAACAAGAACACCGTTGGTTTCTGCTGTGAGAACTGGTTCAAAATGGAAAATGTTTTCTAGACTTGTTTCTAAATCATTGGCTCCTTGCATGCGTTCTAACACGATGTTCTTAACACGTTCTGAGACCCTATGTGTTGTTAGTAAATTTTCAAATAAATCCAAAATATTTTCAGTTTTTGACTGTTCAACTCTAGGAATTTTAACTTCCTTTATAAAGTCTTTAGGTTGAAGGCTTTGAATAATCTCATCGATGAGAGAAATAGGTTCTATTTTTACTGTTGCAATAGACATGTGGTGCCTCCTTTATGTTTATATTGTAGCGACTGTTTTAATTTTTGCTTTGGGATGAATCTCGTTTTGAGACAAAACCGTAGTTAGTGGCCTAAATCGTTCAATAATCGAGCGAATATGAGGCCGAATATTCGCACTGGTGAGCAGAACAGGATTTTCGCCTTGAATAGCTTGATTTTCGAAAATCTCGCGAACTTTTGTAGCAAATTCCTGAAGTTTGCTTGGTGCTAACGCTAGATGGTACCCTTCGTCAGTAGATACAAGAGCGTCACTCATGTTTTTCTCCCATTCAGGGGAAAGGGTTACAAGCGTTACAACGTTCTCATTATTAGAGTTGGTTGCACAAATCTGGCGTGAAAGACGCATGCGAACATGTTCGGTGATAAAAGTTGTATTACGATTAATACTGCAGGCTTCAGAAATACCTTCCAAAATAGTAGATAAATCGCGAATGGAGACACGCTCTGCAAGAAGGTTCTGTAAGACCCGCTGTATTCCGCTCATAGAGATTTGACTAGGTACCATATCGCTGACAAGTTTTTGATGCGGTTTATCGACTTCATCTAACAATTTTTGTGTTTCAGTGAAGGTAAGGAGCTCCGATGAGTTATCTTTTATAGTCTCACTCAAATGTGTTGAAATCACTGTCATTGGATCGACAACTGTATAGCCAGCTTCTTCGGCGCGTGATTTATCAGCTAAGTTAATCCACATAGCTCGAAGACCGAATGTAGGTTCAATCGTTGACTCTCCAGCTAAACGAATTTCTTTACCTTCTGGGTCCAAAACTAAGAGCATGTGTGGACGTAAATCACCACGACCAACTTCAACCTCTTTGATTCGAATCACGTAAGAATTTGAAGGGAGTTGAAGATTGTCTTGAATACGTACAGTAGGTAATAAGAAACCAAGTTCTTTTGCAAGTTGCTTTCTTAAAGCTTTGATTTGATCTGTGAGTTTTTGATTATGACCACTGTTGACCAAAGGAAGAAGACCATACCCTAATTCGAGTCGAACTTGGTCTAAATGTAATGTTTGATTTAATGTTTCTTCTTCAGTTTTTGTTTTATCTGCTATTGCTAGGGCTTGATCTTCTGCATTGATAGGAATCTCCTTAGGATTTGTCAGTCTCCAAGCTGCAGCTCCCGTGATTAAGGCAAGAAAAAGGAAAGGAATCATGGGAATTCCTGGCAAAATAGAAAAACCAACCATTAAGAATGAACTGAGACCAAGAGCGGTTGGGTAGGCACTGAGTTGAGCAAAAACGGCTTTTTCTGCAGAACCTTCGGAACTTATTTTAGAGACCAACATGCCTGCTGCAGTTGAAACAACGAGGGCAGGAATTTGTGAAACCAAACCATCACCAACTGTGAGCAATGTATACGTTTGAGCTGCATCGGCAAAAGATAGATCTCTTTGTGCAACACCAATGATGATACCTCCAATAATATTGATGAAGGTAATACAAAGACCAGCAATAGCATCGCCACGGACGAATTTCGCTGCACCATCCATAGCTCCAAAAAAGCTAGATTCACCTTCCAACTCTTTCCGACGTTTGCGAGCTTCGTCTTCGTTAATTAGTCCAGAGGATAAATCAGCATCAATTGCCATTTGCTTTCCAGGCATCGCATCAAGAGTGAAGCGTGCAGATACTTCAGCAATACGACCTGAACCTTTAGTGATAACCACAAAGTTCACAATAACAAGAATACCGAACACAATAAGGCCAATAACAAAGTTTCCCTGCATAATAAAGGCCCCAAAAGCCCGAATAACTTCACCAGCCGCGCTGGGTCCTTCATGTCCATAGGTTAGAATAAGTCTTGTTGAAGCGACGTTGAGAGATAGCCTTAACATGGTTGACGTTAGAAGAATAATTGGAAAAGAACTGAATTCCAAAGGTTTCTCAATAAATAGAACTGTCATCAATACGAGACCTGAAATCGCAAGAGATATAGCCAGAGACATATCCAACAACCATTTGGGCATGGGCATAATTAGCACCACAATGATAGAGATGAGGCCAAGGGCAAAAGCGATATCACCCCTTTTCATGGTACTGGCCATCCAACTGAATGAGCCCGTTTGAGATATTGTTGCGTTCCCTACTTGTGCCATATTTTGAGTCCTTTTTTGTCTTAGTCCTTAAATAGCCTTTTGGTAAGCGCTTGATTTTGTAGCCTGGATTCCATTCTCATTATATTGTTTAATTTTGTTGCGCAGCGTTCGTATAGAAATTCCAAGAATATGGGCTGCTTGTGTGCGGTTTCCCAGACAATGACTGAGGGTTCCAAGAATTAGATCTCTCTCAACTTCTTCAACTGTACGACCGATTAGAAGGTTTTGAAGATTTTCATAACCTGCAGGAAACTGACTATTGTTTTCTGGATCTTTGTTTGTAAGCTGAAGACAGTCAGGAGTAATCATGTCTGTTGGCGCAAGCAGAACAGAACGATGAATGGTGTTCTCAAGTTCCCTCACGTTGCCCCGCCATGGATGGGTTTTAAGAATTTCAGTAGCTTCACTATTAAGCTTCTTCATGGGAAGACCATTTGATTTTGTGTATTTATCAATAAAATATTCAGCTAAAAGAGGTATGTCTATTGGACGTTCACGCAAGCCTGGCAATTTTAAATTAACTACATTAAGACGGAAATAGAGGTCTTCTCGGAAATGCCCTTCACGAACGTATTTTTCTAGATCACGATTACTCGTTGCAAGGATACGAATGTTAACCTTTATTGGTTTCGTTCCTCCTACTCGGTCAATCTCACGTTCTTGAATAGCTCTTAAAAGTTTAGCTTGAAGATTTGGGTGCATCTCACTGATTTCGTCAAGAAGCAATGTACCTCCATTAGCTTCTTCAAATTTTCCGATGCGTCTTGCTATAGCACCAGTAAATGCTCCTTTTTCATGCCCAAATAATTCAGATTCCATAAGGTTTTCTGGGATAGCTGCACAGTTTACAGAGATAAAAGGAAAGTTTTTGCGACGACTTTTTTGATGAATAAAACGAGCCATTACTTCTTTACCAGTTCCAGACTCTCCTGTAATAAGAACACTGGCATCACTAGGAGAAATTTGTTCGGCCAACTTTAAAATAGGCTTCATGGACGGATCTTCAGAGATTACAGCATCATCTCGTTTGGCGACGACTTCAATAACAGCAGCAATCAAATTTGGATCAGGAGGTAATGGGATGTATTCTTTCGCACCTGCTCTGATAGCTTTGGTTGCAGGTTCAGCATCAGTTCCCAAACCACAAGCCACAACGGGGATGAAGAAGCGTTCTGTATCTAAGGCTTCAATCATTGAGCGAATATCAAGATTGACATCAATCATAATTAAATCTGCACCACGACCAGATCTTAATGTTTCCATTGCTTCATGGATCGTGTCACATTGAGATACTGTAGCACCTCGTGCTAAAGCAATTTTACTTGCTGTGATAATATGTCCTTTTAAATCGCCAATAATCAATAAACGCATTTCTATCTCCTCACCTCTTAAACTTAAACTCTTCCTGATTTAATAATTTCTGTCATTGTAATACCAAGCTGTTCATTCACGATCACAATCTCTCCTCTAGCAACAAGACGATTGTTCACAAAAATATCAATGGGTTCACCAGCTTTTCTATCCAACTCAATGACCGCGCCTCGTCCAAGTTTGAGAAGTTGTTCTACGCGCATGGTAGCAGAACCAAGAACAGCTGAAACTTGTACAGGCACTTCGTAAACTGCTTTTAGATCAGCTTCCTGAACAACGTGCTCTCCACTGCTGTTTTCTAAGTTCTGGAGGTCAATGTTCTCTTTCTGTGTAGCATTCGTATTTTCAGTTTCCGACATGATCTTCGCCTCCTAGATTCTCATTATTTTCAATAACTAGTTTATTTTCTTGAGTCATAGCTTTCTCTTCTTTAGTCAATAAACGATTCAAGGCTATGTCAATTTTCTTCATAATTTCTTCCGATTGTCTTTTGAGACCAACATTGGCCCATTCTAATGTGCAATCGGCAGGGCCAAGGGTGCTATCTTCCTCAATAACGATTGAGTCATGGTGCTTTTCTAAAAGCGGGTTACTGAGAAGAATTTTCTTTAAATTTTCACATAAATTTGTTGGAGTCTTGAGAAGAATTTTAGAAGAGAAATGATTTCCTGAAAGAGCTTCTTTAATAAAAGACTCAATAATCTCTTGGCCAAAAGCTTTTTCAATTGGAGGACATATTTTTTGTAGAGTAAGTTTTACAATCATCGCTAATTGTCCTGCATAGATGTTTTCTAAACTCTCTTTCTCAGCATATAGACCATCTAAGGTTAGATTTAATTGCTTAATGTATTTTGCGGTGAGATTCTCAATAGCTGCTTTTGCTGCTTCACGGCCTTTGTCAAAGCCTTTTTGATATTCAGCTTCAATTTCTTTCAAATGCCTTTGTCTTTGAACGGCATCATTATGAAATTCACTGCCAAAAATGAATTTTTGAGGGTTGTTCGCTTCTTTTTGAGGTATGTTAACCGACGAGTTCATCTGCTTCCTCTGTGCCACTTGAAATCGTTATCTCACCCTTAGCAGCAAGTTCTTTTGTTTGATTAATAATTTCTTGCTGAGCCTCATCAACAGCTTTCAAACGCACCATTCCTAGGGATTCCATATCTTCTTTTAAAAGCTTCCCTGCACGTTCTGACATGTTTTTGAAGAAAAGTTCTTTTACTGTGTCTGTTGTTCCTTTTAGAGCTAAAGCAAGTTTTGATTTATCGATAACTCTAATAAGTGTTTGAATCCCTGCAGCATCAAGCTTAATGAGATCATCAAATGTAAACATCAATGCGCGAATTTTCTCAGCTGATTCTGTATTTTTTTGCTCAAGTGCTGTCATGAATCGTGATTCGGTAGAACGATCAAAAGCATTGAAAACTTCAGCCATGTGTTCATATGGGTTAGATTGAGAAGTTCTAGACAAGTTAGCCATAAATTCATTTCTTAAAGTTTTCTCGACGTTTTCAAGTACTTCAGAGCTGACTGATTCCATATGTAACATGCGCAATACTACTTCTATGGCGAATTCATCAGGAAGCATGGAAAAAACACGTGCTGAATGAGCAGGTCTAATTTTTGATAAAATAACGGCAACAATTTGTGGGTTCTCGTTTTTTAGATAATTAGCGAGAAAATCTTCGTTCACATTCGATAGCTTATCCCACATTGTACGTCCTGCGGGACCACTAATATCTGATAAAATATCTCGGACTTTACGTTCATCAAATATTGAAGCAAGAAAACGTTCAGTGCTTTCAACTCCTCCTGTAATGGTTCCGCCTGTTTTAAAAAATCTTTGTATAAATTCACCGTAGATTGCTTCAACAAGCTTTGACTTTACAGATCCTAAAGTAGCCATTTTATGCGATAATTCACGTACTTCTGATTCCGCAAGTCTTTCCAAAATCTTTGTTGCGCGTTCCTTATTTAAAGACAGCATAAAAATCGCTGCTTTCTCAGTGCCGTTAATTTTTTCTTCTGCTTTCGACATTGTACCCTCTTAAGCCGTTTCAGCCATCCAGCTACGAACGATGGTGACTGCCTCATCTGTTTGTTCTTCAACCATTTTACCGACTTGTTCTATTGTATTTGCACTCATTGCTTCAGGTGCTTTTAACTGTATTTCTTCTTGTGGCGACCCGGGACCAGAGATTGCTGAAACTTGCTCACTAGCAGGGAGCGCTTGAACGGCATCAGTTGCTTCTCTCATTGGAAGAGGTTCAATTCTTACACTTTCCAAAATCCTCGTTATAATAGGCTTGAAGACCAAGAGAAGCATAAGTAGTCCAACCAATCCTACGGTCAGCACTTCAATAATTCTTACGATTTCAGGCTTGGTTAATCCCAAAAAGAATCCTGCGCTTTCAAGAGGACCATCAATATCTGTAGTTGAAAACTGCATGTTTAAGACTTCAACATGATCACCGCGTTTCTCATCAAAACCCACAGCTGTTTGGACGAGCTTTGCTAATTGATCCATTTCCTCTTTAGAGCGTGCCTTATATACAGGGGGGTTAGTTCCTTCTTTGGTATAGATACCGTCTACCATTACTGCCACTGAAACTTTTTTTACACCCCCAATTTCCTTAACGTACTGCTTATGGGTTTTAGAAATTTCATAATTCACTACTTGTTCGTTGCGATTTGATTGGGATGCATTGCTACCAGCAGGGGAGGCTCCTCCGGGCAGTTGGTTTTCAACGGTGGCTGCTTGCTTGCCACCTTCGGACTCTTTTTGTCCTTCTTCAATGTTTTGTGTTGAACGAACTACTTGACCATCAGGGCTAAAGATCTCTGAATTTTCTACTATGCGATCCATATCCATTTCAGTATGGACTTCGGCACTAACTTTTCCAACACCAACGTATTTTTCAAGAAGATGAACAATGGATTGCGTCAGTCTATTTTCGTAACTGAGACGCATTTCTTCAAGGCTTGTTGCTGTGGCTGCTTCATCATTATTTTCAACGCTGGCAAGAAGATTTCCTTGATCATCAACGATTGAAACACGTTCTGGAACAAGTCGCGGCACAGCAGCAGCTACAATGTGTTGAATGGCTCTTACTTTCGCTTGACTAAGGCGGCCAGTACCATTGAGTCGTAAAATGATCGATGCACTTGGCTCTTCTTTGTCTCTTGAAAACAGTTCTCGTTTGGGCAAAACAAGGTGAACACGTGCTGCATTGACTTGTGCCAAAGAACCAATTGTTCGGGCTAGTTCTCCTTCAAGAGCACGTAGATGATTAATATTTTGGATGAATCCAGATGTACCGAGAGGTTCATCGCGATCAAAAATCTCATAACCAACGGAACCACCTCTTGGTAAACCGTGCTCTGCCATCTCCATACGAAGACGTCCAACTTTGCTAACAGGGACATATACTTGTGAACCGCCACCTCTTACTTCCACATCAATGCCCATTCCTTCTATTTTAGAAACGATTTTATTAGCATCGGCTAAGTCAAGATCAGAATAAAGTAGGGCAAGTTCAGGTTTTGAGACATAAGAAAGGAAATAAAAGAATCCTCCCGTCATGGCTAACAGTGTTGCTGAGATCACAGCGAGTCTTACCAGACCAAAGTTCTTTGCTAGATTAAGTGCTGCCTCCACCGTATTTCTCCTTTAGACAAAGTTAAAAGAAGGCTTTAACGTTATTACTGCACAGTTTTGATCTGAACATATTAAAATTCTCTTAATTGTAACAATAAATGGGAAAAAAATTCCCATGACTTGGAACTTTTTTCCTAAATTATGAAAATAAAAGGAAAAATATGCCGTTTTTTTATTTAAAATATTAATTTTTACTTAAAATTGATTAAGTAAATAATTAACGCCATAGAAAAAAGAAGTTTAGTGTGATTTGTTTGCTACAGAAAAAACGTAACTTATGATGAGTTTAGTATTCTTCTTTAGAAAAACTTTGCAATAAAAGCCACACATGTGTGGCTTTCGTTGTTTTTGGTGAATTATGCGGCCTCACTATGAAAATCGTCTACAGGTTCAACGCTGAGTGCTCGATGAAACCTCAACTCTTCAAAGTCTCTTAAAAGAGTATCGTAGTTTGGATTATAGACAAAGAACTCAGCGGCTTTATGACTTATAGCTTCAGGTGCAGTGAGGACATCACCTTTTTGTATAAACCAACGAATATCATAAGGGCTGTGGAGGATAGGCGGAATAAGATCCAGAACACGTCCTGGTATTCTTGGGAAAAACCCCCAAAAACTTTTAATGTTCTGATGAGTAGTAATATTTAAAGGAATGCCCATTTTTATTTTAAAGTCTTCATTAAGAATGTTGATTCCTAAGCTACGACGATAATTTTCGACAACCAAAGAGCCTGGCGGCCTAGCACCAATTTCAAGAAAAATTAATTCATCGCTTGGAGTGTGAAAAAGTTCAAGGTGCGCTGAACCACTCTTCATGCCTAAGGCTTTTAGTACATTCTCAGTAAAATTACGCATTCTTTTAGAGAGAGGGTTAGATGCAAGGATGGGAATGCTACCATGATTATGTCCCTTTAGAAAATCTAAACCAGAGAACATATAGCGTGAGGCTTGATTGAAATGAATCAGGCCATCTTGAATCAAAACATCACTGTGATAGAGATCCCCCTCAATAAGTTCTTCCGCTTCATAATTGTTGCCAAGCATTGACCAATACGCTCTGGAAAAATCACGAAAGTTAGTAATCTTAAAAACGCCAATTGAAGAATGTTGATCTGTAGGTTTTATCACAAAAGGAGTACCTAAAAAATTGACTATTTCTTCGTACAAATAATCTGGAATAAGTTTTAGTTTTTCTTGCTCAATGTTCATGAATTTAGGCGTTTTAATGCCTGCTGCCTGTGCTTTTTTTTTCATAAGAATTTTGTTACGAAAAGCATCAATATAAACTTCGGTGGAGTCATATATATTAAGTTTTCTCTTGAGAAGATCCGTTTCAAGAATATTGATTTCTTCACTGCAAATTATTTCAAGATTGGGATCCTCTATGAGTTCTTTTTGAACGATGGATTCAATTTCCGCAAAGGTAAAAGGTTTAATAGTCGTATGTTCGTAACGATTTTGCTTGAGAATATGAATTTTATGAAAGAATTTTTTTTGATTATCAGAGAGTTTTTTAAAATAAAGGGAATCTGTGATGAGCTGAAATTTAAAGTCTCCTAGCTTTTTTAGTTCTTCAAAATCATAATATTCAATTTGTCGACAATTAATGAAAATTATATTTTTCATGGTTTCCTCCCTTTTATTGATAAACCTCTTGTATAAATTGTGAAAACGCGACAATTTTTTTTAATTTCTTAAGACGTTTTGGATAGATGCAAAAAAGATCAATTTTTGGTCCGCGTTCTTTCGGTAAAATATTCACAAGTTTTGAATTACGAATGGCGGGATGTTTATTGGGAATTAAAATAATTCCCACCCCATCTTCAGCAAGTTGAGTTCTTCCAATAGGACCATTGAGTGTCAAAAACGGTTTGCGACTTTCGCCTTCAGGCATTCCAACTTTTAAATGCCAATCAAGATCTGCATAGGGATGAGATTGGAACTCTCCATGTGCAATGAGTCGATGTTTATTGAGATCACTTATTTTCTGTGGCAATCCATATTTTTGTATATAATCTCTGCTTGCATACAGTCTTAAGTGCATTGTCATAATAGGGTGTTGAATAAGATCAGCGCGACCTTTTAGTTTTGGACGAATGACGACATCTAAATCACCATTAGCAGGATCAAGGTCAAAATCACTGGCAGCAATCGACAAACGTAGTTTAGGATATTTTTCTATGAATAGGGGGATTTTGGGGGAAAGATAGTTTGAAATAAACCCTTGTGATGCTGAAATTCTCAAAGTTCCTTCAGTCTCAGATTCATCTTCTTTGACTCTTTGAATTGCCGTATCAATTTCTAAAAATACATCACGAATCGAGAAAAATAACTCTTCTCCTTTTTGCGTGAGTTTTATGCCTTGCGAAACTCTCACAAATAGATCATTTTCAAGCTCATCTTCTAAATGACTTATTTGATGAGAAAGAGCTGGTTGACTTGTTTTAAGGGCTTTAGCTGCTCTACTAAACGATCCAAACTTTGCAACCCAATAAAATATTCTTAATCTATCCCAATTCAATCTTGACGCCTTAATGCAGTTGTTTTTAAGCACTTTCTTATCTGTATTGAGTTATATTAACACTTACTATGGTCACTATAGACGATTGGGCAAAAATATGAAATATGAGAATTTAAAGTCTATGTGAGCATGATCTTTTCAGAAAATAAGATAATTGACCAGCAAGCAATTTATGAGTTATTTTGAAACCACTATAAGCGGAGAAAAAAAATCTTCAATGAAAAAACAATGAGAGAGTAGGGATAATGATTGAGTAGGGAGGATTAATAAAATGCATACTAATTTTCAGAAAGTTGTTCTTTCATCAACATCTTCGGATTCTCACACCTGGAATCTTGTTTACCTAGAATTACTGATGAGAGAGTTGGGCTTTGATGTCGTTAATCTGGGAGCCTGTGTTGCCAGTAGTAAAGTGATTCAAGCCTGTCATCGTCATCACCCTTTTATATTAGTTTTGAGTTCAGTAAATGGTCTAGGACACATTAAGGGGACTGAGCTGATTCAAGAAATCCGAAAAATGACACTTCTTCACAAGATGAAAGTTGTGTTGGGAGGTAAGCTTACTTTGAATGGAACTTTGACAGATCAAGAAAGAAAAAAACTTATACAATCAGGATTTGATGCCATCTATTCAGAAACGGAAATTGTAGATTTTCAAAATTATCTATTATACGAGTCTCAAAAAATTAAAGCAGTTGCTTGATGAATTGTGAGAGCTTTGATCAATATATAAGATATAAAAAACGGGATCACCATCTTCTTATTCAGCCACGCATGGGGTTCTCAAATATTCAGACGATGACAAGTGGACTAAAAGCCGTTGCGAGTCTGTGCAGTAATACGGTTGGGACTATTACCATAGATAGCTATACGCGAAATTCAGAATTTCAACAGATCCGCGATGCACTCGAAAAACGCATTAACTTGAATGGTTATCCTCTAATCTCTCATGGTGCTCATATAACGCAATCTATGATACAAGAAGTCTCTGATTCAGTAGATTATCCTTTTTTCGTGCAAGTACGTCACGGTTCAGCGAAGCCTTTTAATCTTTTTAAAACGATGGTTAAAACAGGCATCACCATATCTGAGGGAGGACCAATTTCTTATTGTATTCCCTATAGTAGTGTTTCAATTCAAGAATCAACGCAAGAATGGATTAAAAGCGTTCTATACTTTGTTGAACATTCAAAGAACGCACATATTGAAAGTTTTGGTGGTTGCCTTTTAGGTCAGCTTTGCCCACCATCGTTCTTAATTGCTGTGACAATTCTTGAAGGACTTTTTTTTAGGCAACAGAATTTATCGAGCATTTCTTTGAGTTATAGTCAGGGGACAAATTTGATTCAAGATATGGCAGGTTTACGTGTTCTCAATAGCTTAGCAAAAAAATACTTAGGTGATGGGGATTGGCATATTGTTGTCTATACATTTATGGGATTATTTCCAAAAACGATAGAAGGTGCAAAGGCCGCTATTAAGGAAAGTGTTATATTGGCAAAATTAGGCGGCGCAGCACGTCTTATTGTAAAAACGACTGTAGAGTCGCAACGAATACCCACGATTGAAGAGAATATAGAAGCGATGATTTATGCGAATGAAATTGCTATGAATGTAGAAAAAAACATTAATAGTGAAACAACGACAATACAATATGATGCTGCTGAAGAAGAAAGGATCTTTGAACAAGCAATTAATATTATAGAGTCAGTTTTAAATTTGTCACCGCAATTTTCTAAAGCTTTTCCTATAGCATTTTCAAAAGGTCTGCTTGATGTTCCTTATTCATTGCATCCTGATAACTTACGTAAAACATCAGCAACTATTAACGACGAAGGTTATCTAGAATGGGAGAATATTGGTCATCTTGCTATTCCTCAACGTACTTTAAATAGGAAGTATTTTAAAAAATCGGGTATTTCATCCAGTCAATTGCTGACTCTTTTAAGTTTTGTACAACGTAAATTTGATGAAAGATGGTCTTCAAAGGCTGCTTGAAAGGGTAAATTACACAAAAAATTATTTTTTTTTGTTCATAAAACTCACGGTTTCTAAAAGCACTGAAACTGAAAACGCCAGTAAAATCAAGGCTTTAAGTGGTTGTGCGCAGCCAGTACCCAAATAACACAGTGACTTTTAAATGATTTTCTCAAAAAAAAGATCTATCGCAGGTCTTCAGAATTTTGTAGTATTCCTTCTAAGTCCTATGTTTTTAGGACTAAATTGTTGTACAGGGATCATTATTAAACTGTAGAAAGGTACGTGCATGAACAAGAATGATTTAATTGAACAAGTAGCAAAAGTAACTAAACTTTCAAAGAGCGACGTTACACGCGCTGTTGGATCAACTTTTGATTGTATCGCAAAAGCTTTGAAGAAAGGCGATACATGTACTTTTGTTGGATTCGGAACATTCTCAACATCTAAGAGAAAAGCACGCGAGGGTCGCAACCCACGCACTGGTGCAAAGATTCGTATCCCAGCATCTGTTCAACCTAAATTCCGCGCTGGCAAGGCTTTGAAAGAAGCAGTGAACGGCTAATTAGCAGAGCTATTTAATAAAGGCCTCTCACTCTTTGTGAGGGGCTTTTTTTATTGTTTTTGCAGAATTAAAACTGACCACTCATTCATTTTTAGCTGATCAATTAATCTATAGCCTTGTGCAATGTAAGCTTTTTCAACATCTGTTTTTTGAGTTTCTAATAATCCAGATAGAATCACTAAAGACTGTGGACTTGTATGCTGAGCAATGGCTGGTGCCAGATGAATCAAGGGATCTGCTAAAATATTTGCAATAATCAAATCAAAAGGACTGCGAGCAATAAGGATTGGATTTGAGAAACCGTCACTGTGAAAAACCTCAATTTTATCTTTGAAATTGTTTTTTAAAATATTCTCAGATGTCTTAGCGATGGCATCTTTATCATTGTCAGTTGCAATTACTTTGGTTTGAAATAAGGCTGCCGCAGCCATTGCCAGAATCCCTGTGCCACACCCTAAGTCTAAAATATTCTGAAATTTTTTCTCCTTTATTTTAAGAAGTGCCAAAAGACAACCCTTGGTAGTTTCATGCTGTCCAGTTCCAAAGGCTGTCGCTGCATCAATGTTGAAGCAAATTTTATCTGAAGGTAAAGTACCTTCAAAATGAGAACCATAAATATAAAAATCACCGATCTCAATGGGTGGAAATGATTTTCGGTTTTCCGCAAGCCAATCTTTTTGATCAAGCTTAATAAGTTCAAAAGAAGAAAAATTGAGCCCCAGTGTTTCGTGAAGAATGTTGATTTGGTTTTTCAACACTTCATAATCAGGGGATTCTTCAAAAAGAGCTGTGACGCGCCATAAGTTTTGAGCCGCATCAATTTCAAAAGCCGATTGAGCAGCTGAGTCAAAGCATTCTGCTAACAACGGAATAACTTGCTTGTGAGTAATAAAAGTGAGCTGCCAAAGAGGAGTAGATTGAGACATTAGGCTTTCTCCAAAAAACTTGTGATAACCTTTTTAAGGCCCGAATGTTCAAAGTCAACATCTACTTTATCACCATGAGCATCAATCACTTGCCCATAACCAAATTTGATATGAAAAACTCGGGTCCCAACTTCAAATTTATTAAAAGAAGAAGCTGAAGATAGAGACTTTTTTCCCGATGAAGTTGGTAGATATCGTGCTGGACCAGTAACATCGCGAATTTTAAAATTAGAAGACAGAGCTGTGACAGCCGTTTGTGAATCAACATGTTCCTTAGGAAGTTCGCCAATGAAGCGCGAAGGTAGGCTGGACTGCCAGCTCCCATGAATTTTGCGATTCACTGCATAAATAATGTAAGCTCTCTGTCGAGCGCGTGTGAGACCAACATAAGCGAGTCGTCTTTCTTCTTCTAACCCTTTTAATCCAGTTTCTCCAAGACTGCGTTGATGGGGGAACAGTCCTTCCTCCCAACCAGCGAGAAAAACAATGTCAAATTCAAGACCTTTGGCGCTGTGCAAAGTCATTATACTGATACTATCAACATTTTGATTACTTGAGTTTTCCATGACTAAACTCACATGGTCTAAAAAGCTTTCAATGGTTTCAAACTCTTCCAGAGCGACCACAAGTTCTTTTAAGTTTTCCAGTCGACCAGGAGCGTCAGGAGATTTATCTCGTTGCCACATTTCAGTATATCCAGACTCATCCAGAACCATTTTTGCAAGATCACTTGGGGACATAAAACTTACTTGCTGACGCCAACGATCGACATCTTTTAAAAAATTAGCGAGAGTATTGCGTGTTTGACCACGAAGTTCATCGGTCTCAATTATCTTATAAGCCGAGGCCATGAGAGAAACACCTTCACTTCGGGAAATATGATGCAAGTTTTGCAAAGCAACGCTCCCCATTCCACGTTTAGGCGTGTTGATAATACGCTCAAAAGCGAGACTGTCATTGGGTTCGTTTATCAGTCGTAAATAGGCTAAAGCATCTCGGATTTCAAGACGTTCATAGAATCTTGGACCGCCAATAACACGATAAGGGATACCTAAAGTTAAGAGACGTTCTTCAAATTCGCGGGTTTGATGGCTAGCTCTGACAAGGATAGCCATTTTTGAAAGAGAGAATTTGTTCCTTTGTAATGCTTCAATTTCATCGCCTACGTACCGCGCTTCTTCTTCACCATCCCAAACGCTTTTTATGAAGACTTTTTCTCCTGCATCTGCCTCGGTCCAAAGTGTTTTACCAAGGCGTCCAGTATTTTTAGCAATAAGACCAGATGCAGCTCCTAAAATATGAGGTGTAGATCGATAGTTTTGTTCTAATCGAATAATGTGAGCGCCTGGAAAATCGTGCTCGAACTTCAAAATATTAGCAATTTCAGCGCCACGCCAACCGTAAATAGATTGATCATCGTCTCCAACACAGCAAATATTTTTATGTCCTTGAGCAAGAAGACGCAACCAAAGGTATTGCGCAATGTTGGTGTCTTGATATTCATCAACCAAAATATAACGAAACTGATGTTGGTAAAAATCAAGAATATCTGTGCATTGAGTAAAGAGAGTCAAACAATGGAGAAGGAGATCCCCAAAATCAACAGCATTAAGGATTCTCAATCGTTCTTGATAAATAGGGTAAATTGTTAGAGCTGGATTTTTAGGTCCATATTGGTTGGGTAAATTATTCTTATCAATTTGATCAGGGCCAAGACCTCGATCTTTCCAAAGGCTAATCATACCTAGAATGGCACGAGGAGGCCATTTCTTGTCATCAATGTTTTCTGCTTTTTGAATCTGTTTAATAAGGCGTAAAGAATCATCAGTATCAAGGATGGTGAAATTGGTTTTCAGATTAATGCGTTCCGCATGTCTTCTTAAAATACGCACACAAAGAGAATGAAATGTTCCAAGCCATAACCCCTCTACGGTTCGTCCAATCAAAGAACTGATACGTTCCCGCATTTCATAAGAAGCTTTGTTGGTAAATGTTACTGCCAAAATTTGACTGGGGAGGGCTTTATGATTACCAAGAATGTGCGCTATTCGCGTTGTTAACACGCGGGTTTTACCTGTGCCGGCTCCAGCCAATACTAAAAGAGGTCCTTCGAGAGTTTCGACTGCTTCTCTCTGTTGTTCATTGAGGGATTGAAGGTACGGTGGAAGCATTGGTTCAGTATCTATCTCGATGGTTTTTATGACATGTGTCATGAAGTATTATCATTCCTTAGGCTTTATTTTATTTATTTCACCATAAAGGGATCGTCCCAGGTTTTGCAAGGCAATCACTAATTCATCATCAGAAATGGTTTCTTTAAGATGGAGTAAGTCTCTTTCTTGATCCGCATTTAAAGGCGCAGGAGATCGTGTAACGACAGAAGATTCTTGAGAAAAGGGTAATGGGCCTTGAATAATTTTTAAACGTTCAATGGATTTATAGCCAAAATAACTATTTATTTTTTCAATCAACCAATGCTCGGAGTGTTGTAACCAAAGGCTGGCTCCGGAAGTGGCTTTAACATGGAGAATCGCACCATAAGATTTTGTGCGTCCAAAGCTGATTTTTTGGGGAACACAATGACGAGCAATGTTTTCACCAACAATTTTTGGCCAATCAAGAATAACCGCCGCTAAAGAAAAACCGCGCTTATCAAGGGCGGGTTTTAAGATGCGAGGTAAAACCTTTTGGATTGCGTGAGGCGTAAAAATCACTTGTTTGGGGTTCATATTATCCTGTAGGTTATAAAAATTTCCATTCACTATACCGGAGCAGGGTGGTCTAAGCAATTCATCATGGATCAAGCTATATCCTATTTAAGAGAGAATTTACTAGAGTGGTATTGTCAGTATCAACGCCATTTACCTTGGCGCAGTAAAAAGGGACAAACACCTAATCCTTATTATGTGTGGCTTAGTGAGATTATGTTGCAGCAAACCACTGTGCCCACCGTTATTCCTTATTTTGAGAAATTCATTGAGCGATGGCCTCATCTTAAAGATTTGGCTGAGGCTCCTCTTGATGAGATTTTAGTTCAGTGGCAGGGATTAGGCTATTACGCACGGGCTAGAAATCTTTATCGGGCGGCCCAAACAGTCATGGCTCAATATCAAGGAGTTTTTCCTAAGGATCCACAACTATTAGAAACACTGCCTGGAATAGGTTCTTATACGGCAGGTGCTATAGCGTCTATTGCTTTTGGTTATCCCATAGTCCCTATTGATGGGAATATTATCCGTGTTTTTTCAAGATTGAAAGCCATTGAAGAACCCTTACCTAAGAGCATAAGCAAGATCAAAGAAGTATCTCAAGAGTTTGCTTCTGAAGAGCATCCAGGAGATTTTGCTCAAGCGCTCATGGATTTAGGGTCAGCTATTTGTACTCCTAAGAATCCTCAATGCGCAATATGTCCTTGGAATCGAACATGCGAAGCTCTGAGATTGAACAGAGTTGAGGATTTTCCACATAAAGCAGACAAGATTATAAAATCAAAGCGATTTGCGGTGGCTTTTTTCTTATTGTCTGATTGTGGATCTGTTTATCTTCAAAAACGTCCGGAAAAGGGATTATTGGGAGGTATGATGGAAGTGCCGACGACAACATGGCGATCAGATGAGCCATGGGATTGGTTGACTGCAAGTGCTTGGGCACCCATTGATGCATCATGGAAAATGCTTGAAAAGCCAGTGAGACATGTTTTTACTCATTTTAATTTTGAGGTTCAAGTTACGGTTGCACAAATTCAACAAAAGGAAGGATCTGGAATTTGGGCGCCTCTTCATAATTTAGGAGCTTATGCCTTACCAACAGTCATGAAGAAAATTATTGCTCAAGGAACGCACTATTTTAAGGGGTAACTCTAGAAGTAATATCTTTGATGGGACGAAAACTGCGACGATGATGAGAAGTAAGCCCGTGAGCCATAAGAGCTTTTTGATGTAGTTCTGTGCCGTATCCTGCATTAGTCTTCCATCCATATTCAGGATGTATGCGTGCTAAATCATGCATGATATGATCTCGAGTAACTTTAGCGATTATTGATGCAGCTGCAATGGAATAGCTAAGACTGTCTCCTTTAATCACCGATAAAGTTTTGTAAGACCATTTTGGTTGTCCACGGCCGTCAATAAGAACGACATCGGGCAAAGTCGGCAATGCTTTTACGGCTCTATCCATTGAAAGATACGTTGCTTGTAAAATATTATATTGGTCAATTTCCTCCACACTTGCTTGTCCAATACCGAAAAAGCAAGCTTTTCCTTGCAGATTTATAAGCGCTTCAAAAAGTTTTTCACGTTTTTGTTGGCTCAGGGCTTTTGAGTCGTTGATGTGATGCAAAAGGCTTTTGGGGAATTTGTTGCGTTCAATAATCATAGCAGCAGCAACAACAGGTCCTGCCCAGGGACCGCGACCAGCCTCATCTACGCCAACAACAATTCCTGGATATTGCTCTTCTAAATCAAAAGATGGCATATGAATTCTACTTAAAATTATTTTTTATTAACTTGTGGATTTTTCGATATGTGTTTTTGAAAACGTCTACTAATTCGGCTTCAGGTTCATAAGCTGTCTTTAAGTACTGTTTAAAAGTTCGTAAGTGTTTTGGAGCTTTATCATGTAGTCTGCGTGCAGAAGCCATCCAGAGAGGGCTGATAGCTAATGAAAGAGCAGTTAAAACAATAATCATCTTATAGCCATCATCCTTAATAATTTTTGTGTCCATACCAATAGTGGCTAACAGAAAGGCAAATTCACCAACTTGTGAAAGTACTAACGAAACAAGGAATGATTCTGTCCAAGGGCGACCTAGAAAATGTAGAATAAAAATATTCATAAATGTCTTCCCTATGGTGATAAAGGTCAACAACAAGAAAACCTTAAGAAGGTTCTGCCAAATAAAATGCAAATCCATTAAAAGTCCTACAGAGAGAAAGAAGACCATAAGAAGAACGCTTTGTATAGGTTTCGTCGTTTGGATCATAAGATCACGTTTTGCAGTGTTCCCTAAAATCAGACCGCCTAAGAAAGCTCCGTAAGCAGCTGATAATCCAATTAAACCTGAAATAGCCGCGATTCCAAAGCAGAACACGAGGGCTGCAATTGGCATGAGGTCATGATGTCCAGAAACAAGCTTTAAAAAAGAAAAATGAAATTGTTTGCGGCGATTCAAATACCAAAAAAGACCCGCTAAAATAACAATCGATAGACCAACCTTTATTAAAATAGAGGCACTTACACCATTTTCATAGCTTCGTAAAAAGAGAATCATAGGAACGATTGCCAAATCTTGAGCGATCAAAATTCCTAGAGCAAGCTTGCCTGAGGATGTTTTCAGTTCATCCATACTCTCTAGCATTTTCACAGCCACGGCTGTGCTACTTAAAGCGATAGCAAAGGCGATTAATAAGCAAAATCCTGTAGTCCAGCCAAAGAATGATCCTAACCCAAAAGTAGTGAGAAGACTGGCGCCAATTTGCATGGCTGCAGTAATGAGACTGATATGCCAAACGGATCGAAAAGAATCGAAGCTTAGCTCCATGCCCACTAAAAAAAGTAACATTAGTACGCCCAGTTCCGCAAGGGCACTAACAAAATGCTGGTTTTGAATGAGACCAAATATAGGAAAGCTTAGGATAATCCCCGCTAGAATATAGCCCAGTACTGCTGGTTGACGTAAACGTTCAAAGATTAAGCCACAGCCAAGAGCGGCAACAACGATAAGGGCAATCTCTGTAAGGTGTATTTGAACATGCATAACAGAAACATACTTGGTTCAAAGAGAGGATCAAGAAAAAATTAAATTTCTATCGCAAGTTCTTTTAACTTGTGCTTTAGACGCAAAAGATCTTGCCAGGCGTATTTCTTTTGCCCAGGAGACCTTAAAAGATAAGCTGGATGAAATGTAGGGAAAGCGAGGGCTTTAAATCCCTCATTTTGAGTTTCATAGTCTAAGAAGTGACCTCGCAATTTCATGATACCTTCAGTTGAGTTGAGCAGTGTTTTTCCTGCAGTACCTCCAACCAACAAAATAATTTTTGGACGAATCAATTCTATATGTCGTTCAATGAAAGGTAGACAAGCACTCGTCTCTCCTGCCGTTGGTTGACGATTACCCGGAGGACGCCAGGGGAGAATATTAGAAATATAAATATTCTTTTGACGGGAAAGTCCAATGGCGGCCAACATTTTATCAAGGAGCTGTCCGCTAAGCCCAACAAAAGGTTTACCTAAGCGATCTTCATCTGCACCAGGAGCTTCGCCAATTACCATTACTTTTGAAGAAGGCACACCATCAGCAAAAACTGTATGCATCGCTGTGTGTTTTAAGGAGCAGCCTTCAAACAGCTCTAAGCACTCTTTGAGGTCCTGTAAAGTTTTGGCTGATTTGGCTGTTTCTCGAGCAGCTTTATCTAATTCATTTTTTGACTTTAAGCTGATCTTGCTCTGAGGGGTGACTTTCTTAGGCAATGTAAGAGAAGGAGATATGAAGTCTAGTTCTTTTTTTTGAAGTTTATTTTGAGGTTCCTTTGCAATGACTTCATCAATGCCCAGTGCTTTGTGAAATTCCAGCGTATCGACAATTTCTCGAATTTTGCTCACGTACCGCTCTTAAGAAGAAAAATTTTTTCAATTTCTAGGATAATGCGATCAACAGTCGTTTCTGCTGGTTGATGATCGCAATCAACCCGAATATCTGCTTGCTCATAAATAGGGTAATATTGTTTCATTAAATCCTCTAAAATTTCGTGTTTATCACCATGTTCTAACTGAGGTCTATGACTGCGCCGGGCAACTCTTGGATAAATAGTCTCAAGGCTAGCATACAACCACACAGAAATGCATTTCTTCTTAATGATCTCACGGCTGTCAGGATTAATGAAAACTTCCACACCGGTTGAAAGTACATGGGGGGGCTCATCGGCAAGTCTTTTTATTACCAAGCGTTCCGTATCTCGGAAGGCTTTTTCACCATACCAAGCAAAAATATCGGCCACAGTGCAATTGGCTGCAGCTTCAACCTCATGGTCAGAATCCTTAAAGGTAAGACCAAGACGTTTTGCAAGCAATCTACCGATACTTGTTTTTCCAACCCCCATCATTCCAACAAGGGCGATTGTTTTTGGAACTTTGTAAAATGTCATAATATTAATTTATAGTCGTTTTGAAATTAAAACAAAAGAGTTAATAGGACCCTTTAACCTCTTTCTGAGATATCGTATAGTGAGAACAGGATAAATGATGGAGTATTAGATGTCTCTAACAGTCAAAATTCTTTGGGGAGTGCTTGTAAGCTGTGGTCTTACTGTCGCTTTAATTTTTTCCTTAGGGGGCATTCCAGCTCCGACAAAGGATGTAAAAAGAACGTTTACTTTTGATCAGCTCCAGCCGAACAAAGGTCCTGCAGTTATTAATTGATTCTTGTTAATTAGAACCATGGTCGTTGATATTGCAAAAAGAGATGTGGAAGCCTTTCTTGAAATGCTTTTGGCGGAAAAGAACCTAGCCAAAAATACTTTAGAAGCTTATCGACGGGATATCACAGATTTTATTAACTATTTTACATTGCAACGAAAAATTCTTGATGAACTTAATGTCCATGATGTGAGTGACTACCTTGAAAGTCTTCGAAAGAAATCTTTTGCAAATAGTACGATAGCAAGGCGTCTTTCAGGATTAAAACACTATTATCGCTTTTTGCTAAGTGAAGGACGTGTGCTTAAGGATCCTTTTGCTCTTATTGAAACGCCAAAGCAAGAACGCATTTTACCAAGAATTTTAAGTGAAGACGAAATCTCCTCTTTATTGAATGCGGCTCATCGGAAATCCGACGTTGAAGGGGTACGTTTAGCGTGTCTTTTGGAGATTCTCTATGCCTCAGGCTTACGGGTTAGTGAATTAGTTTCTTTACCGTATTCCGTCGTTAGGACAATTAATTTTCAAGAACAAATCTCAAGTATGATTGTGAAGGGCAAGGGTAGTAAAGAGCGTATGGTTCCTCTTTCAAAGGCAGCTCTTGATTCTCTACAAGCCTATTTAAGTGTGAGGAAAAATTTTCTGTCGAGCAAAACTTCTGAAGTTTGGTTGTTTTCTTCGAATAGCAAAGAAGGCCATCTAACACGGCAACGTTTTGGCCAACTTCTTAAGGAAATAGCAGTGAATGCAGGGATTGCACCTTATAAGGTATCTCCTCACGTTGTGCGTCATGCTTTTGCAAGTCACATGTTGCATCATGGAGCAGATTTAATGAGCATTCAAAAGCTTTTAGGTCATTCTGATGTCTCAACCACTGAAATTTATACACATGTTTTGGGGGAAAAACTGAAGAGTGTGGTGTTAACCCATCACCCCTTGTCAAGGGTTCAAAAAGAGCCTAAGTAATTCTTTAATGAGTTTTTAAGAAAGAAATAATTATGGCACATGCACTAGAATTCGAACAACCAATTATTGAGCTTGAGAATAAGCTAGATGAATTGCGACATCTGTCTAATAAACGTGATGTGAATATTACAGAAGAAATTAGTCGTCTTGAGAAAAAGGTTCAAAAGCTTTTAAAAGAAACTTATGAATCTCTTAGCCCCTGGCAAAAAGTCTTGGTTGCTCGTCATGGTGAGCGGCCACAATTTCTGGATTTTGTTGGCGAGTTGATTGAAGATTTTACAGAACTTTCAGGTGATCGCCGTTATGGTGAAGATAAGGCTTTAATTGGGGGGCTTGGGCGTTTTCGGGGATACCCCGTGATGATCATGGGACATCAAAAAGGAAATAATTTAGAGTCACGGTTGCGTCATAACTTTGGGATGCCAAAACCAGAAGGTTATCGTAAAGCTCAACGTTTGATGGATTTGGCTGAAAAATTTTCTCTTCCAATTTTGACTTTTGTGGATACTGCTGGAGCCCATCCTGGCATTGATGCGGAAGAAAGAGGGCAATCTGAAGCGATTGCCTCTTCGATTGAAAGATTATTAGAGATAAAAACCCCAGTTGTTTCTATAGTGACTGGCGAAGGAGGATCTGGAGGGGCTATTGCTATTGCTGTAGCGAACGTGGTTCTGATGATGGAACATGCGGTCTATTCAGTTATTTCTCCCGAAGGATGTGCATCTATTCTATGGCGTACTGCCGAAAAAAAAGAACTAGCTGCAGCTGCACAAAAATTAACAGCCCAAGACTTGCTAAAGCTGGGTGTGATTGATCGCATCGTTACTGAGCCATTGGGAGGTGCTCATCGTTCGGCTAAAGCAGCTATTGCTATGGTTGGAGATGCACTTGAATTATCTCTTAAACAATTATCAAAGCTTTCTGGTGATGAAGCTTTGCAACAAAGACGTCGTAAATTCTTACAAATGGGACAAAAAGAGCTATAGTCTCAATCTTGAAGGAGGATCTAATGACGCGATCCTTAGAAGGATGCGTAGTTAAAAAGTCCGTTATGGGTAATCGTTGGTTGCTGACTGAATCTAATGATATAGCTACTTTGCATTTATCACAACGTTTTGAGCTTCCAGAAATTATCGCACGCATTCTGAATCTTCGTGGGATTCATATTGATCAAGCGGAGAATTTTTTAAACCCCACCTTAAAAGCGTATCTTGCTGATCCTTCTCATCTCAAAGATATGGATAAAGCTGTTGATCGTCTTGTCAAAGCGATTCAAAAAAATGAGATAGTTGCGATTTATGGTGATTATGACGTAGATGGCGCAACTTCATCGGCACTACTGTTAAATTTTTTAAACGGTTTAGGAGTGAAGACCCTATATTATATTCCTGATCGACTAAAGGAGGGATATGGCCCAAACATTGTAGCATTTAAAAATTTACAAGAAAAAGGGGCGCGAGTCATTGTAACGGTGGATTGTGGCACAACTTCTTTTGAAGTTTTGGAGGAAGCAAGTCATTTAGACGTTGATGTAATCATTATTGATCATCATGCGGGAGAACCAAAATTGCCAAAAGCTTACGCTGTTGTCAATCCAAACCGCATGGATGAATCAAGTCCTTTAGGACATATGGCAGCTGTGGGTGTAGCTTTCTTACTGGCAGTGGCTCTTAATCGTTCTTTGAGAGAGAAGGGGCATTATAAGGACATGCAAGAACCTGATCTCTTACAATTTTTGGATTTAGTGGCTTTGGGAACAGTGTGTGATGTCGTTCCCTTAAGGGATTTGAATCGTGCTTTTGTGACTCAAGGTTTAAAAGTTCTTTCAAAAAGAACTAACCTGGGCATTCGAATTTTAAGCGATTTGGTTGGAATTGATGAAACACCAGAAGCTTATCATTTGGGATTCATGATTGGACCTCGTATTAATGCGGGTGGACGTGTTGGTCAATCTGATTTAGGAGTGCGTTTATTAACCACGCAAGATTTGTCAGAAGCACAAGAAATTGCAAAAAAGTTGGATTATTTTAATCGTGAGCGTCAAGAGATTGAACAAACAGTTTTAGAGGAAGCTTTTCAGCAAGCACAGCATCAAGGAAACTCATCAGTTTTAATCGTTTCTGGGATTTGGCATCCTGGTGTTATAGGTATTGTCGCTGGACGTCTTAAAGAACGCTATTATAAACCAACGTTAGTTATCAGCCTTAATGAACAAGGAATTGGCAAAGGATCGGGCCGTTCTATTGACGGAATTGATTTGGGTGCTCTAGTGCATGCAGCCAAACAAAAGGATCTGTTGCTTGAAGGAGGTGGTCATGCCATGGCTGCAGGCTTTTCTATCGAAGAATCACAAATCCCTGCTTTGAGAGATTTTTTTAATGATCGCTTAAAAGATTTACGTGAACATTTAGTACCCATTTTAAAGTGTGATGGACGTTTGGCCCCTCAAGCATTAACCATTGAGTTAGCTGAAACTCTTGAGAGATTAGGGCCATTTGGTCAAGGGAATCCTACACCGCGTTTTGTGATCTCTGACTTATGGATTTCAAAAATCGATATTATGGCAGGAAAACATTTGAGTTGTATATTTAGAGATTTGGCAGGAAATTATTTGCGGGCAGTAGCTTTTCGTGCAGTTGATACTCCCCTTGAAGCTGCGTTAAAAATGAGCCGTGATCAGTCCTTTCAAATCATAGGAACAATCAAAGTGAATCGATGGGGAGGTCGAGTTCAACCTCAATTTCAACTGATAGATATTGCTTTAGTGAACGAAAACACACAGGAATTAGCAGAGGCAGTTTAGATGCTTTTGAAAGCTTTGAAGAGTTCTCCCCGAAGATTTTTTGATCTGATTATTCCGCCTCAATGTCTCCTTTGTTATACTTATCTTTTTGAAGAAGATGGGTTATGTGCTGATTGTTGGAAGAAAATGACTTTTCTCTCATCAGAAGCCATTTGTAAATGTTGTGGATATCCTTTTGATTATACGGTTGGTATTGAAATACTTTGTGGAAAGTGTGCACGGCAAAAACCTTCTTTTCATCAAGCTCGTTCCGTTTTTGTTTATGATGATAACTGTCGTGAATTGATCCTTCGCTTTAAGCATGGAGATGCAGTCTATATGGTTCCAACTTTTACCAATTGGCTTAGTCGAGTATACAAAGAAAGTAAGTGGGAAGCTGATTTGATGATACCTGTACCTCTCCACTGGTCGCGTCTTTTATATAGACATTACAATCAATCTGCTCTTTTGATCCGGAGGCTCAAAAAATCAATTGGATTACCTTATGCCATGAACATTTTAGTTCGTCATCGTCGTACGCCCTCTCAAGGTCAAACACTTACGAATAGATTTCAAAATGTTAAGGGAGCTTTTATGATAAAGAGTAAGCACACTTCGATTGTTGCAGGAAAAAGCATCCTACTGGTGGACGATGTTTATACAAGTGGGGCCACACTGACAACTTGTGCTGATGTTTTGTTAAAAGCTGGTGCAAAAAATATCTTTGCGTTAAGCTTAGCACGGGTTGAAAAACATTTTAAATAGCAGGATGAATGGAGAGCCTTATGAGTAAAAAAGTTGTTGTGTATACTGCAACATATTGTCCGTATTGTGAGCGTGCTAAACAATTGCTTATGCAAAAGCAAATCGCTTTTGATGAAATCGATGTGACAAATGACTTTGAACAACGTGAAGTATTGATGAAAAAATCTGGTGGTCGCAAAACCATTCCCCAAATTTTTATTGGTGATACGCATGTGGGAGGCTGTGACGATCTTTATGCTTTAGAACATTCAGGTTCTTTAGATATTCTTTTGAAAGACGATTAAAAGAGAGGTCTTTTGACCCCTCTTTTTAATTTGAAAGAAAATTTTACAAGCAAGATTTTTCAAAAACTTCAAAGTCAGCAATATCAGGTTTTAGCATTTTAGCGATCCTATGAAGTTGTCTGCGATTCTTTTCGTGAGTCACATGGGCTTTAAAAAGATCATCCATTTTTCTTATGTCGTCATCGGAAGCGCTATCGAGGGCAATTTTGTCTGTGAGTGTGAATTGGCAACGTACATAGTTTCCTTCACCATAAAGATCACAAGCTTCAGCATGGGAGGCATTTGAAGAACCATCCATACAAATGCTGGAAATTGGAGCTGCAATCTTTACCAAACCAATAGTTGGATCATAGGGGAAGCCAATTGATGGATCCCTTCCTGTACCAAAAGATGCCACCATAGCTGTTTCTAACGCTTCAATACCGAAGTGTCTTCTTATTTTTCCAGCTAATACTGAAGTACCATTATTTCTTATTACGCCACCGTCCCAGAGCATTTGCTTTTCGAGTTTTTGTTGCTTAGTCGTAGGAACACAAATTTCAACTTCATCAGCACGTACACCTTCAAAGTAGGTAGGAGCGGCAGCAGAAGCACGAATGCATGGAACAAGTTTTTTATCTTCTTCAGGACTTGCTTTTGCAGCCATTGATGTGAAAATAGCTGGCTTTAAGGTTGTGACATTAAGGCTGATAATCACGAGACCTTTCTCAACCTCTGAAAGTCTTTTGTCTTTGCCAACGACGGAATTCAGTTTATCGACAAGAATAGTGTAATCATAACGTTCATCACGAACACCTTCCATAGATTCAATCTTTTTTGCCCACGAAATTCTGAAAATTTCTTTTCCTTCTTCACGATAGATTTTTTCTAATTGAGAAAGTGGAAGACCTAAAGCAAGACCTGCTGCAAGAATTGATCCAGTTGAAGTGCCACAAAAAACGTCGGCAAATTCTGAGATATTTTGATTATCCAGATAGCTCTCTTGAATGAAATTAAGGGCTAGAATTTCAAGAAGACCACGTTCACCACCTCCATCAAAACATAAAGCGCGTAAAGGATTTTTTTTATAATCTCTTTGGTCAGCGGTCTTTTGTGGTGTTTCTGTTACTGATCCATAAACAATACTGCAATTGATTGAAAATAAAGCTGTAATAACAAATAAAAATCGTAATCGCATGTATATCTCCATGTTGAATAATCATAATTTAATTAAACAGAAGGAGTTTATTTTGGAGGTGTTTCTAATGTATTAAAAAATTACTTTATTATGGTTAACTTAATCGTTGAGCTGTTAAAATATAATTAACATTTAGTTCATTGGAGAACTTCCAAGATTTTTCAATGGGATGGTAGGTGAGACCTTTTAAATCTATAATTTTGCAGTTGTGATTTATAAGAGTTTTGTGAAGCTCAGAGGGTTTAAGAAATCTTTCCCATTGATGTGTTCCTTTGGGAACCATCCTTAGAATATATTCGGCCCCTATAATAGCGAGAAAATAGGACTTCAAAGTTCGATTGAGAGTGCTTATAATCAAGAGTCCTCCAGGTTTTAGTGCTTTTGAGCAAGCATCAACAAAAAACTGAGAATCTGAAACATGCTCAATGATTTCTGAGGCAATAATTACATCGAAAGTCGCAGATTGTTGCTGCACAACTTCTTCAATCGTACTGCAGAGATAGGTAATGGAGAGGTCTTGTTCTTGAGCATGCATACGAGCTACTTCAATATTTTTCTGACCACCATCGATTCCAGTTACCTGTGCTCCCAATCGAGCAAGCGGTTCGCTTAACAAACCGCCACCACACCCAACATCAGCAATTTTTAGGTTTTTAAAAGGCGATAAAGAATCGCTTTGAAGATGTAATTCTTTGATGAGAGTTTCTTTAATATATTTTATGCGGATTGGAACAAAAACGTGGAGAGGTTTATGAATGCCATCAGGACGCCACCAATCATCGGCCATGGCTTCAAATTTGTGAATTTCATTTGGATCAATGGAGGTTTTTTTGTCTTTGTTGCTCATCTTGTTTCCTGAGTAATTTATCGCATACTAACAAAATAAGTATATGGGACAAAGAGGGTTAGTTTCTTGACCTTTGTATTCTTCCTAGGCTATAGGAGGGGGGGCCAAATAAATGCACTTTGTTAGGTTTTTGTTAATATTCTCAAGTCATTTTACGCACTTGAAGATCAAATAAGAGGAAACATGCAAACAGCTTTAGATTATCTCAATACCCTGTGGGGACGTGGGACAACTCTTTTAGGGACAAAATATGCGATTTTAGGTGGAGCAATGACTTGGGTGTCAGAGCGCAACTTAGTATCTGCTATTTCAAATGCTGGAGGGTTTGGGGTAATAGCCTGTGGTGCTATGACACCTGAGCTTCTTGAAAATGAGATTAAAGCGACTAAAATTCTGACGCAAAAGCCCTTCGGTGTGAATTTGATTACAATGCACCCTGATTTATTAGCACTTATTGATGTGTGTGTTAAAACAGGTGTAACTCATGTTGTTCTAGCAGGTGGCGTGCCCACGAAAGAAGCTATTGAATCTCTTAAAAAAGGAGAGATCAAAGTGCTTTGTTTTGCACCAGCTTTGGCACTAGCTAAGCGTTTGATACGTTTGGGCATTGATGGATTAATTATTGAAGGAAACGAAGCGGGTGGCCATATTGGCCCTGTGGCGACAACCGTTCTTGCCCAGGAAATTCTGCCGGAAATTAGAGACATTCCTGTGTTTGTAGCGGGGGGCATAGGTCGAGGAGAAGCAATGTTATCTTATCTTGAGATGGGTGCGTCAGGATGTCAGCTAGGAACACGTTTTGTCTGTGCAACAGAATCGAGAGCTCATCCAAAATTTAAACAAGCCTTTATCAGAGCCGCAGCTCGCGATGCCGTGGCATCAGTGCAAATTGATTCACGATTTCCGGTGATCCCTGTACGTGCTTTGAATAATAAAGGAACTGAACGGTTTCAAGAATATCAAAGAGAACTTATCCGACAAGTGGATGCTGGTGCGTTGCCTTTGAAAGACGCTCAAATGAAAGTAGAGCATTATTGGGCCGGTGCCTTGAGAAGGGCTGTGATAGATGGTGACGTTGATGAAGGCTCATTAATGGCAGGCCAAAGTGTGGGGCTAGTGAATGCAGAAGAGCCAACTGAAAAAATAATTCAAGACTTGATTAATCAAGCATTAAGTATAATAAAAATAAGAACAGAGAAAGAGATTGAACAGGGAAATGAACGCGTTATTAAACTTTCCCTTAGCGACTAATTCTCCTCGCATTTTAAGAAGATTGCGAGAAATTCTGGGGGGCGCAGCCATCACTCCAGAAGAAAAGCTGAATGCTATCGTTAAGATTATCGCTAATGAAATGGCTGTTGATGTCTGTTCTATTTATATCCTTCGAGCGGGTGTTGTTTTAGAATTATTTGCGACTTATGGTCTTAATCCTCAGGCGATACATCAAACACGTCTAAAATTTGGACAAGGGATTGTGGGAGATGTGGCGCAAAATTTTAGACCATTAGTTCTTTCCGACGTGCAGTCGTATCAGAATTTTCATTTTGTTGAAGGTATTGGAGAGGAAAATTTACATTCTTTTGCTGGCGTTCCTATAAGTCGAGGAGGGAATGTATTAGGTGTCTTAGCTATTCAAAGCTATGTAAAGCGTCTTTATTTCAACGAAGAGGTTGAGATTCTCCAGACTATTGCCATGATTCTAGCAGAGATAATTGCTTCGGGAGAAATAATCTCAAAGAATGAAATTTTACCCTCAGAAGGAGTCGAATCCCTTTCGATACATCTAAAAGGAATTTCATTAAATCCTGGTTTAGTCATTGGTCAAGCTGTCTCACATCATCCAGGTGTGATGATTAAACGTTTGATTTCTGACGATGTAGGTGAAGAGCGCAAACGCTTTAACAAAGCAGTGCGAAGAATGCAAGCTTCTTTAAAAAATTTAATTGGCGAGAGTATGTTAATAGCGCTTGGTGAGGAAAAGAGCATTTTAGAAGCCTATCAAATGTTTGCCCAAGACTACGGCTGGTTAAAAAGCATCCGCAAATCGATTGATACAGGCTTAAGCGCTGAAGCAGCAGTGCAACAATTTCAAGCGAATCTTCGTCAAGAGTTGCGCAAATCACCTGATAGCTATTTTAAAGAAAGGCTTTTGGATTTTGAAGATTTAACGAATCGTTTATTGCATCATTTAGTTGGAGATAAGGAATATGGTCATCTTGAGGGACGTCAAGGTATTGTTGTAATCGCGCGTAATTTAGGGCCAGCTGAATTGCTTGAGTACGAAAAATATAATGTGCAAGGGCTTATTTTAGAAGAGGGATTAGATACGGCTCATGTATCGATTATTGCTCGAGCCTTGAATATTCCAGTTGTGAGTCGTGTGTCACGAATATCTTTACGTGTTGAACCTGGTGATCAGGTAATTGTTGATGGTGATAAAGGACAAGTGATCCTGAATCCAAATGATGAGGATGTTGTTGCATTTGAAAAAAACATACAAACTCGGAGACGACGATTTCAGATTATTGAAAAAAATCTTAATATGTCTTCAGTTACAAAGGATGGTCAGAGAATTTCGCTGCATCTTAATGTAGGGTTGCAGGGAGATCTAAAATACATTTCTTATGATGCAATTGATGGGATTGGTCTTTATCGAACGGAAATCCCCTTTATGATGGCTGAAACTTATCCGGATGTGGCGACGCAGACACGTATTTATGGGGATATTTTAGCAGCAGCAAAAGATAAGCCCGTATACTTTCGTACCTTGGATATAGGGGGTGATAAAATTTTGCCTTATTTACGTGAACCTGAAGATGAAAATCCTATGATGGGTTGGCGTGCGATTCGCATTGGATTAGATCGCCCTATTCTTTTGAGACAACAATTAAGGGCACTTATTAAGGCAGCAAGTGGTAAAAACCTTAATGTGATGTTTCCTATGATTGCAGATATCAAAGAACTGATTGAAGCTCGAAAAATTTTAGATCTTGAGTTAAAAAATGCAGAAAAAAATAATTTTCTTCTGCCAGCAAGCCTTCATGTGGGCGTAATGCTCGAAGTGCCTTCATTAGTATGGAGGCTTGACCATCTTTTGTCTGAGGTGGATTTTATTTCTCTTGGATCAAATGATCTTTTTCAATTTTTCTATGCAGCGGATAGAAATAATCATCATCTTATTAATCATTTTGATCCTCTGATGTTGTCATTTGTTGAGTTGCTCCAATATATAATTAAGCGTGTTAAACGTAGTAATAAATCAATTACCGTTTGTGGAGAAATGGCAAGCCAGCCAATTGAAGCTCTTGCGTTGTTGGCACTTGGTTTTCGTTCGTTATCTGTGACGTCATCCTCAATGCCAGCGATCCAAAAAATGATACAGGACATTGAATTAAAGAAAGTTTCTCATTTTGTACAGAATTTGATCAAAATAAAGCGCGAAGATTTCCGCAATAACTTAATTTCCTATGCAATAGACCATAACATAAGTATTTGATGAATAAATTCTTGCTCTTAATCTGATTTTATTGTTAATATTCTAGAATTCATTTAAAAGGGCCCTGAGGCATGAAAAAAAATCTAAAAAAGTCACGTCAACTTGACTTTGAGGAGCAACACAACATCGATGAGGCGAAGCCCTCTAAATCTGCAGTTCATGCTGTTGTCAAAGAAGCTGAGATTGCTCAAGAACCAGAAACTACAGTATCTGTCTCTGCGATTTTGAAGAATGCGCGTCGTAAAAAGGGCGTTAACTTGAGTGAAGTGGCTTCTGATTTAAGGATTTCTCAAAGATATGTTACTGCCTTGGAAGAAGGAGATCGTGCTCATTTACCGGAGCGTGTCTATACTTTGGGTTTTGTGCGTTCTTATGCCAAATATTTAAATCTCGATGAAGAACAAATTCTTAGTCAGTTTAAAGTTGAAGTTTTAGGTGATCCCTTAAAACTTAAATTGGTTTTTCCAAAGCCTGTTGCTGAAGCTAATAGTCCTCGTGATTTAATCATTATTTTTTCTACAGTGGCAGTAATTTTGGGGTTTGGAGGGTGGCTTGCTTACTCTAAATTTAATGGAAACATTACGCAAAATGATGCATCAGAACAGGAAATTCTTGAGAGTGATCCCGTTAACGATGAGAACGTCGCTCAACCCGTTGAAGATAGCGAAGAATCAATAGTTTCAAATGAAACACAAATACCGGAAACGTTAAATCAAGATGAAGCAGAAGCAGATGTTAAAAATACGGCCTCTGCTGACACTGTTACTAAATCTCAAGATGAAACTCCATCCAAAATCATAGAAGCAAAAGATACTCAAACAACGACTCCGGAAATTCCTGCTGTGCAGTTGATTTTTACTGGTGAGTCATGGATTGAAGTCAAAGATAATGAAGGAAAAATTCTGGTTCGTAAGAACTTTAGATTGGGAGAAAGTTATGTATTGCCTCAAAAGCTGGGGCTTAAGCTTTCAACTGGCAATGCTGGAGCTGTGAAGTTAAGTGTTGATGGTAAAGAAGGCACAGTTCTAGGTAAAGTAGGAGAGATAAAGCGTATCTCTCTTGAGCCAGAGACCTTAAAGTCCTATATCAACGCCCATTAGTAAATTATCTGAGGTTACCTGTGTTTCAATCTGTTCGTGGAACTCACGATTTATTGCCTGAAGAATTCCGGCGCCATCAACACATCATAGAAACAGCGCAGAATGTGAGCGCGCTTTATGGTTATGAACCAATCTCTACGCCAATTTTCGAATTTACAAGTGTCTTTCATCGTCTGGGGGAAACCAGTGATGTGGTTAGTAAAGAAACTTATACTTTTGAAGACAGGGGAGGTGAATCTATTACTTTGCGTCCCGAAGGAACAGCGGCTATTGTACGTGCGCTTATTTCTAATGGTCTCACACAACAATTGCCTCTACGTTTTTTCTACCATGGACCAATGTTTCGTTATGATCGTCCTCAAAAGGGTCGTCAGCGTCAATTTCATCAGATTGGTATAGAACTTTTTGGTGTTTCAGAACCTGCTGGTGATGTCGAATCTATTGCTACTGCAGTGCAAATTTTACGAGCGTTGAATATCCTTGATAAGACGAAACTTTATATCAACAGTTTGGGGGATACGGAAAGTCGTTCCCAATATAGGAAAGTTTTAGTTGAATATCTCAAAGATCATGAAAAGGATCTTTCTGTAGAGAGCAAAACGCGTCTTGTTAAAAATCCTTTGAGAATTCTTGACTCTAAAGATCATAATGATAAAAAAATTATTGCTCATGCGCCTGTCTATACACAATATCTAACATCCTATGCTGAAGATTTTTTTGCTCAAGTTCAACAGAATCTTGATAGTCTTGAGATTGCTTACAACATTGACTCTCGGTTAGTTCGTGGCCTTGACTATTATTGTCATACGGCTTTTGTGTTTCGTACGGATGAATTAGGCTCTCAAGGAGAAGTTTTGGGTGGCGGTCGTTATGATGGACTCGTAAAATCTATGAATGGTCCTGAGATACCTGGTATTGGATGGGCTGCAGGTATTGAACGATTAGCTCTTATTTCGCAGTTTGATTTTGAGCAAAAACCAATTGTAGCGATCATTCCTCTTGGTGCTGCAGCAGAAGTGAAAGCGTTTAAGTTAGCACAAGAATTAAGAAATTCTATGGTTTCAGTGGATATGCTCTATACTGGTTCTGTTCAAAAGCGTTTTAAACGTGCCGATAAAATCAAAGCGAGTATTGCGATTATTATTGGAGATGAAGAAATTAAAAACAACTCCGTTACACTGCGTGACCTGAAAAAGGGCGAACAAAAAACCGTACCTCATGAGCAGATGTTCACTGAGCTTAAACAACATTTGCTGTCATAAAAGGGTGTTATAATGAGTTTTGATAAAAAGCTAGACCAAGTCACGGCTCGTTTTTATGAACTGAGAGATTTGCTAGCACAAGGAAGCTTTTCAGATAATCAAGATTATGGTCGACTCTCTAAAGAGTATTCCGATTTAAAAGATGTTTCTGATGCGATAACCGAATTACGCAAAACCCAAAAAGAATTTCAAGATCTAAAAAGCATGTTAGACGATAGTCAGGCTGATCCTGAACTGCGAAAGATTGCAGAATCAGAATATGTTTCTGTAAAAGATAAAATCCCTGATTTGGAAAAAAGAATTAAAATACTTCTCCTCCCTAAGGATAAGGACGATGAACGAAATGCTATTTTAGAAATTCGTGCAGGTACTGGAGGCGAAGAAGCGGCGCTTTTCGCTGCTAATCTTCTTAGGATGTATCAACGCTATGCTGAAATTCATGGTTGGCGATTTGAAATTATGGAGCATAGTGATACTGGCTTAGGCGGTATTAAAGAAGCAAGCGTTACGATTTCTGGACGAGGAGTGTTTTCTCGGTTAAAATTTGAGTCAGGCGTTCATCGTGTGCAACGCGTTCCTGCAACTGAAGCTTCAGGTCGAATTCATACTTCGGCGGCAACAGTCGCTGTACTTCCTGAAGCTGAAGAGGTTGATATTCATATTGAAGAAAAAGATTTACGTATCGACGTATTTCGTTCAAGTGGTCCAGGTGGACAGTCAGTGAATACAACGGATAGTGCTGTGCGTATTACACATATCCCAACGGGTGTTGTGGTGCAGCAGCAAGATGAAAAATCTCAACACAAGAACAAAGCAAAAGCTCTGAAAATTTTAAGAGCACGTCTTTATGATCTTGAACGACAAAAGCAAGAGCTTGCAAGAGCGTCAGCTAGAAAGGGCCAAATTGGTTCCGGAGATCGTTCCGAGCGTATTCGGACCTATAACTATCCTCAGGGCAGAGTCACTGACCATCGAATTGGTTTAACAATTTATAAACTTGCACTTGTTCTTGATGGCAATGCCTTGGATGAATTGATTGAACCATTAATTGCTGAAGACCAGGCTTCAAAATTGTTAGATTTAGATTAAATATCCCATGATTCTACATGAAGCTTTGATAGCCGGTGTAGGCAAATTAATCCAATCTGGAATTATTTCTGCAAGATTGGATGCTAGGTTGTTGCTGGCTCATACTCTTCACTGTGATGTGAGCTATATTGTGCTAAACCCCCATGTGACCTTGAGTATTGAACAAATTAATGAATTCCAACAGTTAATTGATAGGCGCTTTCTTAAAGAACCAATCGCTAAAATCCTAGGTCAGAAGGAATTCTGGAGTCTACCTTTTAAAGTAACGCAAGATACTTTGGATCCAAGGCCGGAAACTGAAATTATTCTTGAAGCTCTTCTGAAGTATCGTCCGGATAAAAATTTTCCTTACACAGTTTTAGACCTAGGAACAGGGAGTGGATGTCTTCTGTTGTCAACTCTACATGAGTATCTTAAGGCTAAAGGCATCGGTGTTGATATTATTCCTCTTGCACTTAAAGTGGCTGAAGAAAATGCGCGTAACTTAAATTTGCATGAAAGATCTGAATTTATATTGAGTGATTGGGGCTTGGGATTAAAGGGGGAATTTGATATTATCGTAAGTAATCCCCCATATATCATGAAAGCAGATATTGCTCGGTTGGATGACGATGTAAAGAACTATGAACCTCATTTGGCTCTTGATGGTGGGGATGATGGTTTGGAGTGTTATAGAGTCTTAGGGGGGAAAGTTAAGAAGCTTTTAAAACCTGATGGAATTGCAATCCTAGAAATTGGTCAAAATCAACATAATGATGTAGAGAAGATTTTTACTTCAGAGGGATTTAAAGTCCTAGAGTGGTGTCAGGATTTAAGTGGTATTCTAAGAACTGGAGTATTTTCAATCAAAGAGAAGTAAGGTGTGACAATGAATTTGGAAAAATATACGGAAAAAACCAAAGATATTTTACAGAAATCTCAAAGCCTTGCTTTACGCAGCTCTCATCAAAGATTAGTTCCTGAGCATCTGCTGCTTACTATAATTCAAGATGAAGACTCTACATGTCGTGATCTTTTGCAAATGATAGGTGTTGACTCATGGGAGTTGCAAAAAGCTTTAGATAAAGCTTTAGAGAAACAACCTAAAGTTGAAGGAAAGGGAGCGGGCCAAATGTATATGGCCCCAGAAGTTGCTAAAGTCCTCGATGTTGCTGAAAAAAAAGCTGAGAAAGTGGGAGATAGCTTTGTAACCGTTGAACGATTGTTACAGGCTCTCTTAGAAACGCCTCAAACTGAAACTGCAAAAATTTTAAAAGAGTTAGGTGGAGTGTCCGCAAAACTTGATGCAGCGATCCAGTCGCTTAGACAAGGAAGAAAAGCTGACTCTCCCACCGCAGAAGAAGGTTATAATGCCTTGAAAAAATATGCTCGAGATATTACGGCTTTAGCAAGAACGGGTAAATTGGATCCTGTTATTGGTCGCGATGAAGAAATAAGACGGACTATTCAAGTATTGGCGCGACGTACAAAAAATAATCCAGTTCTTATAGGTGAACCTGGTGTTGGTAAAACAGCCATTGCAGAAGGGTTAGCTTTAAGAATTGTGAATGACGATGTGCCTGAAGCCATTAAAAATAAGAAACTTCTTTCCCTTGATTTAGGGGCTCTCATTGCTGGAGCCAAGTTTAGAGGTGAATTTGAAGAACGGTTAAAAGCTGTTTTACAAGAAATTAGCCATGCTGCAGGGGAGATAATTCTTTTTATTGATGAACTTCATACTTTGGTAGGAGCGGGTAAGGCTGAAGGAGCTATGGATGCTTCCAACATGTTAAAACCTGCATTGGCTAGAGGTGAGTTACATTGTGTTGGAGCGACTACTTTAAATGAGTATCGTCAGTATATTGAAAAGGACGCAGCATTAGCACGACGCTTTCAGCCTGTTTTCGTATCAGAACCTTCTGTGGCCGAAACCATTTCAATTTTAAGAGGATTGCGAGATAAGTATGAACTTCATCACGGTGTGCGCATTACAGATAGTGCAATCGTATCCGCGGCGACATTATCTGACCGGTATATTTCTGATCGATTTTTACCGGATAAAGCGATCGATTTGATCGATGAAGCGGCAAGTCGCTTACGTATGGAAGTAGATTCCAAACCCGAGGAAATCGATGAACTTGATCGTAAGATTATCCAGTTAAAAATTGAACGTGAAGCTCTGAAAAGAGAAAATGATGCTGAGTCTAAAAAGCGCCTTGTTTCTCTTGAGCAAGAGTTATCAGGCTTAGAAAAAAATTCTGCTGAGTTGACGCAAAAGTGGCAGGCAGAGAAAAGCAAACTGCACGAAACACAAAAATTTAAAGAGCAGTTGGAACAAGCTCGAATAGAACAAGAAATGGCTGAAAGAAAGGGAGATTATGCAAAAGCTGGTGAGTTGCGCTATAGTGTGATCCCAGCCTTAGAAGAAAAAGTTGCCCAGACAAAAGAAGAAACTTCTGAAAATCTATTAAAAGAAGAAGTTACTGAAAATGACATAGCAGCTATTGTGTCACGATGGACTGGAGTTCCCGTTGATAAAATGCTTGAAGGAGAGCGCGAAAAATTACTCCATATGGAAGAGCATTTAAGAGAACGTGTCGTTGGTCAAGAGCTTGCTATTATTGCACTCTCTGAAGCGGTACGTCGGTCTAGAGCAGGACTGCAAGATCCCAATCGGCCCATTGGTTCTTTTTTGTTTTTAGGACCGACAGGAGTTGGAAAAACAGAGTTGTCTAAAGCTCTTGCTGAGTTTTTATTTAACGATGAAACAGCAATGATTCGAATTGATATGTCTGAATATATGGAGAAGCATGCTGTGGCTAGACTTATTGGAGCGCCTCCAGGATACGTTGGTTATGAAGAAGGCGGAGCATTAACGGAAGCAGTGCGCAGGCGACCTTATCAAGTGATTCTCTTTGATGAAGTAGAAAAGGCTCATCCCGACGTTTTTAATATTTTATTGCAAGTTTTGGATGATGGTCGTCTGACAGATGGTCAAGGACGTACAGTAAATTTCACCAATACCGTCATTATTTTGACGTCAAATTTGGGGAGCGATATCTTGGCTAACTTGGACGATGGTCAGCCAGCGAAGGCTGTGCGTGATCAAGTGATGGCAATTGTGAGAGCTTCTTTCCGTCCTGAATTTTTAAATCGCTTGGATGATATCCTCTTATTTAATCGCCTACAATTGAACGATATGAAAACAATTGTCACTATACAATTAAGACGTTTGGAAAAACTTTTAAAAGATCGCGGTATTACCCTTGAAGTGGATGATAAAGCACAAGCGTGGCTTGGAAAGGCTGGCTATGACCCTGTTTACGGAGCGCGTCCTCTTAAGCGTGTTATTCAGAAAAATCTACAAAATGAACTCGCTTCTATGATTTTAGAAGGTAAAATTGAGAAGAGCGTTAAGGTTTCCGTTAAAGGAGATGAGTTGTCAATTAAAGCACTCTAGTTGCCTAACCTTCAAAAGGCTAAGGTTTTCTATGATCTTTAAGTTTTTCAATGACCATAAAAAAACCAGTAACCATTAAATCCTCGGTTGTCCGATGTTTGAGAGAAGAGGAAAAGTTCTTCTTTTTTTCTTCCACAAAGTTTTTGGCTGTTTTAAGAGCAGTTTTAGGCAGTTTTTCAAAGGGTACATGAGGCTCAATAGGACCATAACCAGCGAGCTGTGTGATATAAAACTTGATTTTAATGTTAGGAATTTGAGTTAAACGTTTTTTATAATCTGCCAACAATATGCGGTTGGGATACCCAGATCCTTTCGTCATGAGAGCATACATAAAATCTGGAATTTCATAAAATTTTAGTTCATGAAAATAGGATGAGAACATTTTATGATCTCTTAAATCAACTTTATGAAGCATCTTACCGCCAGGTTTTAAAGCTTGAGTCATTTGTTCTAGAGCGAGGATAGGATCATCGAGATGTTCAAACACCGATCTAGAAATGATAAAATCATAATGATTCGAGGTGTTAAAAAAACATTCTGCAGCAGCGTCTTTACCGTAGTATCGATATATTCCTTTAAAAGTCTCTTCATCTTCAAGGTCCCCCCCCGTAAGAATTTTCTTGAGATTAGGATTATTCTTAAAAAGAGCTTGATAAATTTTTTTATGATGATGACCTTTTCTATGACTATAAAATTTATCGGCGAGGTCTATTCTCTGCGCGCCATCTTGGAGCATCAAAAGGGCCACGCCAACGTTATCTCCAGGGCCGACCTCAGCAATGAGTCCCTTAAATTTATTAACCTCTCCATAGCGTTTGTAGTCGTCAAAAACGGATTGAATATAGTTTAAAGAATGTTGAGTGCTAAGGGTTCGATGTGTGGTCCCAGAGTCAGTACCAATGATGCCTAAAGCTGTTTTAATATTAATTTTGCAATTGATATAACAGTAACCAAGACAGCTCAGTAGAAAGTTCTTCTTGACGATATTTTTAATGGAAGTAGTGATCATTTTTCTCTCTTAAGCCAATGGAAATTTTATGAGAGTCTATTATCAGGTAAAGGGATATTTATTCAAGCAGATATCCCTTATTTTTTCTATTTCTATGAAACTCTTTTATAAAAAAGAATGAGGTGGTTTTTGTTTGAAAGAGGGAATTTTCTTCGTAAGATGGCTGGTGAACCAAGCAGGCATTTCTTGAGGGTAATCTCCCTTAATAATTTTTTCAGCAAGATCGGGCCGAATTTCTGCCAATTTTTCTAAAGCGTCAGCGGAATTACTCAGAATTTTTGTCTGATCTTCCGTTAAATCTTCAGCATTAATAGGCAAATAGGTCTTTAAAATATTTTTGATGCTGGCAATTAAAAAATTCAAATACATATCTTTGTGTTCCACTTCTTGCCAGGTTATTCGCTCTTCAAAAAGCGCTTGAACACTGCATTCTTCTAAGCGGTCCTTGGCAAATTCTATAAAGGTTATAGCATGCTCTGGGCTGAGCGTTCCAAAACAAAGGATTCTAAAATCATCAAAAGCTCCTCTGAAGTGAAAGTTACTGAAAGCATCGCTGAGGATGTTCCAGGTGCGGGGAGTTGAAAAAGGTTGCTGATTATTATTGGGCAGCGAATGAAGATGGGTTGGATTTTTAGTTAAATATTCAATAATTAAAGGATGTAAGGAGTGATTTTTTGCCCAATTAAGCCAATCTTGTGTATTAGGTGCGAGTCGAATATGGATCATACGGTTTACGAGAGCAGAAGATAAATCGAGCACGTGAGCATAGTCTTCCAGCCTATTGCCTGCAGCAATAATGATCGAACCTGTTGGCATTTTGTACTCACCGATCCGCTTTTCGCTGATAATGTTATAAAAGACTTTTTGAACATCAATGCTTGAACCATTAAACTCGTCGAGGAATAAGCAATAAGGTTCATGACGCGCTAGCATTCGTGGAGGAGCAAAGCGATAGGTGCCATCCATCATTTGAGGAATCCCTAAGATATCCTGTGGCAAGATTTGACTTCCCAGCAAACAAACAGCAGGTAACCCTAGATGATTAGCTACATCTTCAACAATAGCTGATTTACCAATACCAGGAGGCCCCCACACAAACACAGGTCTAAAAGCCGCAACAGTCATTAAAAAGTTAAATAACTTGCTGGGGGTTAGTGCTAAATCTATTTTTTGCGTTTCAGTCATTTTGAGGCCTTTTTAGGATATAGTCTCTCTCTTATCTTTGTACATCTGAATGACTTAAAAATTATTTAATTAAAGTACCTTTTAATAAGAAGATCTCAAAATGAAGAAAATTATAAAAAAAGTGAATAATCCCATTGACATGGATAGGGAGTGACTATATAAGCCACGATACATTGTGTTGAGGCGCAATGGGAAGGATCTATGTAAAGAGTAGAGAAGAAGGAAG
>JAGVJP010000049.1 GCA_020051075.1 Parachlamydiales bacterium | reverse complement strand
TTGGTTTTTGTGAATAAACACATTAATTGGAGTGTTCGCTCTTTTTCAAGAAAGATCTTTATAAGATCGACTCGAAATCCAGCATAGCAACTGATGCGTTTGTGATCAGATAGGGCTGTTTGAATGTTCTCTTTTCATGCCTATCCTGTTCATCTAAGAAGAAGATAAAAAACATTTCAAAATTTATCTTTACAGGCTATATAACGATTTCACCCCTAATTGAGTGTTTATATGCCAAATTCCCCCTTTATCGAAGAAGCATTTTCGTTGATCAACGGAGCGAAATCCGCGCCCCTCTCGCCGCATGAACGAAAAGAGCGTGCTGTTACACTCGCTGCTTTACTGTTGCAGGAGGCGCAACGCATTCAAACCGCTGAAGAGCGTAAGCGGCAAGAAGAGCTCGGGAGGATGATCAATGACCCCATCGGGAAGGTATTTACCACAGCGATGACAGATCAGTGCTTTCGAAGCCGCAATCCCAAGCGAGTCGCTGACCAGCTCTGCTACCTCATCCAAAAATTTGGGATCCCCAGCTATCTCCCCTACATGAAGAGGATGGCGCTTCTTGCGTTTGCTGACTTTGGGCAAGTTTTTGCGCGTCTTTTAGTCCCATTGACGATACGGATGATCCGGAAAGAGACAAGCCATGTGATTTTGCCTGGAGAGCCAAAACTCTTACAAAAACACTTGAAAAGCAGACGGCGGGAGAATGTCCGAGTGAATTTGAACCATTTGGGCGAGGCTATTCTCGGAGAAGAAGAGGCGGCACATCGATTAAATCTTTATCTTGCCGACTTAGCCAGACCAGACATCGAATACATCTCCATCAAGATCTCAACCCTGTACAGTCAGATCAACCTCCTCTCGTGGGATGATACACTAGAAATTCTTACCGAGAGGCTGCGACGCCTCTATAGGGCTGCGCAGCAGCATCATTTTGTGCGCACTGACGGCACTCGAACACCCAAGTTTGTCAACCTGGACATGGAAGAGTATCGGGACCTCCACCTGACTGTGGCGTTATTCCGCAAAGTCTTAGATGAACAGGAATTTTATCAACATGAAGCCGGCATCGTCTTACAAAGCTATCTGCCCGATTCGTTTCTCTTTCAGCAGGAGCTGACTGCGTGGGCGATCCGACGCGTTTCTCAGGGGGGTGCGCCGATCAAGATCCGCATTGTCAAAGGAGCCAACTTAGCGATGGAACAGTTTGAATCGGCCCTCCGTCTCTGGCCGCAAGCTCCCTATCCTTCAAAAGAAGATGTCGATGCAAACTATAAGCGGATGGTGATCTATGGATCTCAAAGCGACAATGTCAAAGCTGTTCATCTGGGGATAGCAAGCCACAATTTATTCGACATTGCCTATGCGCTGCTGCTCCGAGCAGAGAATCATGCAGAAAATGAAATTTGCTTTGAAATGTTAGAAGGGATGGCCGACCATCAACGTCAAGTTGTTCAGCAGGTCTCAGGAGATATGCTTCTGTATTGTCCAGCTGCCACTAAAGAAGAGTTCCAAAATGCTGTTGCCTATTTAGTGAGGCGCCTGGATGAAAATACCGCGCCAGATAACTTTCTCAGACATGCGTTCGATCTTAAATATGGCTCTAAAGTATGGAATGAGCAGGTGATGTTATTTTCAAAAGCCTGCGAACAAAGCGACAAAGCCTCCCTTCATCCAAGGAAAGTGCAAAACAGACTCGTTGAAACGTTCTCTTCGACAACGGGGAAGCCATTCGAAAATGAACCGGATACCGATTGGGCGCTTCCGCAAAACCAGCAGTGGGCTAAAAATATCGTTGAAGAGTGGAAAAATAAAAAACATCCGAAAATCCCCCTTGTGATTGGAGGCGAGACCATCGCTCCTCAAGGTGTTGCTGGGGTAGGAGAAGATCCTTCAAGGCCAGGGTTAACCCTCTACGAATATGCCCTTGCTACAACAGATCAGGTTGAGAAAGCGATACAAATTGCCAAAGAGGCTGAAAAATCATGGGGGAAGTCGTCTGTTGAAGAAAGAGAGAAGCTCTTGGGACAGATCGCCTGTGAACTTAAAACATACCGGGGAGATCTCATCGGCGCGATGATGGCCGATACAGGAAAAACATTAGTGGAAGGGGATGGCGAGGTCTCTGAAGCGATCGATTTTGCCGATTACTATCGCACGAGCTTAGTCGAGTGGCATCATCTCCTGGATATTACATGGAGTCCAAAAGGGACGGTGTTAGTGACTCCTCCTTGGAATTTTCCTTGTTCAATCCCCGCTGGAGGGATCTTAGCTGCTTTAGCGGGAGGCAACTGCGTGATTTTCAAGCCTGCTCCTGAGGCTGTTTTAGTTGGCTGGACCCTCGTTCAGTTGTTTTGGAAAGCTGGCATCAGCCAGAAAGTCCTGCAGTTCATCGCCTGTGAGGATGATCCTGCTGGCAGCCGCCTTGTTCAAGATCCACGCATCTCAACGATTGTTCTTACTGGAGCTACCGACACGGCTAAGCTCTTCATGCGGATGCGTCCTGGCCTCGATCTGATTGCTGAGACAGGAGGGAAAAACGCCTTTGTCATCACCGCAATGGCAGACCGAGACTTGGCTATCAAAGATCTCCTTCAGTCGGCTTTTGGCCATGCTGGACAGAAATGCAGCGCCTGCAGTTTAGCCATTATCGAGGCAGAAGTGTATGACGACCCCATCTTCAGGAAACAGCTCCGCGACGCTGCCTCAAGTTTATCTGTCGGGTCTGCCTGGAACCCAAAAAACAAAATCAATCCGCTGATTAAGCCGCCTGGTCCAACGTTAAAGAAGGGGTTGACTCAGCTCGATGAAGGGGAGTCATGGCTGCTGGAGCCTAAGCAAGATCCTGATAATCCCCGCATCTGGAGTCCTGGAATCAAATTAGGAGTCAAACCGAACCATTTCACTTTTCAGACAGAGCTTTTTGGTCCTGTCCTCAGTCTGGTGCGAGCAAGTGATGTGGGCGAAGCGTTTAAAATGATGAACCAGACGTCCTATGGGTTAACCGCAGGCATCCATACTCTTGACGAGCGGGAGCAAACGGCTTGGCTGCAGCAGGTTGAAGCGGGCAACTGCTATATCAACCGTACTCTGACAGGGGCCATTGTCGAACGGCAGCCTTTTGGAGGCTGCAAAGAGAGCAGCTTTGGAAAGGGAGCTAAGGCAGGAGGTCCTAACTATCTCGTCCAGTTTATGAACTCTCAGGAAATTGCCTTGCCAACAGAGTCTGGGCAGTTGAACGCTGAGATCCAAGCCTTCAATGAAGCTGTCATCGCTTCAGGGATGTTTGCATCAGACATTTCCACGTGGAAAGCCAGCATTGCAAGCTATGCGTTTTATTGGGAACACTATTTCTCGAAAAATCACGACCCCAGCCTTGTCAGAGGGCAAGACAACATTCAATGCTATCGTCCTCATAAACATGTTGTCCTTCGCGGCCAGAAAGGGGACAACCCGATTGATCTCCTCCGCGCTGTCGCTGCGGCAATGACATGTAAAACACACCTGGAACTAAGTTTAGAAGATGAAGCGGAGAAAATTCTCTTTTCGCAGCTTGGACTCACATGTGTTGTGTGCGAATCGAATGACGCTTTTGCCGCTAGGCTGAGGGAAGGGAAAATAAAACGGGTGAGGATGTTGCAAATGCCGCCTAAAGAAATTCTTGAAGCGCTATCTGAAGCAGCTTGCAATCTTCATGCTGCTCCTGTCCTTGCCAACGGACGGCTTGAACTCCTCCAGGTTCTTCGCGAAATGAGCATCAGCCGCGACTACCATCGTTATGGCAACCTTGGCGAGCGAGAAAACGAGAGGCGCCACCCCCTTGTCGGCGATCCCGACCTCTGAACAGGATAGGCAAGATAAAGGACAAAACAAGATAAGCAGGATCGCTGCGCGGCAGGATAGGCAGGATAAAAAAAATAAAAGATGATCATCTATTTCTTTTATTATTCAAGAAAGTACTTATTTCCCATTTTATTATCTTTTCCTATCCTTCCCATCCTCCTCATCCTGTTTTTTTATCCTGCCTATCCTGCCGCGCAGCGATCCTGCCTATCCTGTTTTTTCCTTTCTCCTGCCTATGTTGTTTTGTCCTTTATCTTGCCTATCCTGTTTCGAACATCTTTGCGTATTGTTGATTTGAGTTAAAAAAGTTCACAAAATTTACTCCCACGGACTATACTGCATCTTTTTACCCCTTATTGAGCTCAAATATGAAACATGACTGATTTATCCGGATTAAATGATCAACAAAAAGAGGCGGTGCAGATCCTTGAGGGGCCTGTTCTAGTTCTTGCTGGAGCGGGGTCGGGGAAAACGCGGGTCGTGACAACGCGGATTGCCTACCTGATTGAAAATGGGGTTCCTCCTTCTAAAATTTTAGGGGTCACTTTCACCAACAAGGCCGCTGGGGAGATGCGCGACAGGGTGCTCAACATCGTCCAGCACAACGTGGTGATCTCTACCTTTCACAGCTTAGGGGCAAGGATCCTGCGCGAATCCATCGAAGTGCTTGGGTATTCCCGCAATTTTACTATCTATGATGAAGCAGATGCAGATCGTCTCCTGAAAGTTGCTTTCAATGACCTGAAGGTCGATGAAGGGGTGAAACTTGAGACGAAGCCGTTCAGACTGCTCATCTCGCAGGCGAAGAACAACCTCCTCTCGCCGGACGATCTCAAAGGCTCTGCCTACGAATCGGACATTGAAGAACTCTTCCCCAAGGTCTATGCCATCTACCAGCAAAAACTGAAGGAATGCAACGCCGTTGACTTCGACGATCTCCTATTTCTTCCTGTTAAGATCTTTATGGAATTTCCAGAAGTGCTCCGCAGCTATCAAGAGAAGTGGCCTTTTGTATTAATCGATGAATATCAAGACACCAACACAGCTCAATACACTCTGATTAAGCTCCTTGTGGAGAGATATCAGAATCTCTTTGTTGTCGGCGACCCTGACCAGTCGATCTATTCATGGCGCGGAGCCAATATCCGCAATATCCTCAGCTTCGAGAAAGATTACCCGCAGGCAAGGGTGATCGAGTTGGTTCAAAACTACCGGAGCCACACCAATATCTTAGAAGCTGCTAACGCTCTCATTTCCTGCAACGAAAATCGCTATGAAAAAGACCTGTGGAGCGACCTCGGACCGGGAGAAAAGATCAAACTGATGAGAGGAAGCGATGAACGGGAAGAGGCTTTGTTTATCTCTCTTGAAGTGGAAAGGCTCAAAGAAGAGGGGATGCCGCTCAAAAATATGGTGGTTTTTTATCGGACGAATGCGCAATCCCGCCCTTTCGAAGATGTCTTACTCAGTTTGAGGATCCCCTACGTGATCGTTGGCGGGCTGTCGTTCTATCAACGGAAGGAAATTAAAGATATCCTTGCCTTCTTAAAAATTGCCCACTCTAGCGCCGACTACGTCGCCTTCAGCCGAACGATCAACCTGCCAAAACGGGGGATCGGCGATACAACGCTGGAGAAACTTCGCATCCATGCTTCTCAAGAAGGATTGACGGTATTGGCCTACTGTAATGCCATTGTCCATGACCAGCCGTTGAAGGGGAAAGCGAAGCTGTCGTCGAAGCAAAAAGAGTCATTGGCTGATTTCCTCTCCGTCATCGCAAACCTGCGGAACATCTGCAAGGAGGAGAGCATTTCAGATGCCGTTATAGCTGCCATCGAACAGACTGGCTATCTCACTTGTCTGCAAGCAGATCCTGAGACGATGACAGATCGGAAAGATAACCTCAACGAACTGATCGCCAAAGCAAGCGAATGGGAAGAAGCGGAAGAGAATCCCACCCTCGAAGCCTTCCTCGAGGAGTTGTCTCTGAAATCACACCTAGATGAAGCCGATGCTGCTTTAGATCGCCTCTGCTTGATGACCATCCACAACGGGAAAGGGTTGGAATTTGATGCCGTTTTCATGGCCGGAATGGAAGACAACCTCTTCCCCCACATCAATGCAAAAAACAACATCTCCGAATATGAAGAAGAAAGACGGCTCTGCTATGTGGGGATGACCCGTGCAAAGAAAAAACTCTACTTGAGCTATTGCAACAGGCGCTATTTGTGGGGGAATGTCAAAGAGCAGGACTGCAGCCCCTTCTTATTTGAAATCCCTAAAAACTTTATCGAGAAGTTTACTCTGTCTCAACCGAGCCGCCCCCCTTCAGAGAAGGTGGTAAAACTCAATTTCACTCAAGGGATCCCCATCTCCTACGTGAAAAATGGGGCGGTGCAACAAGAGAGTTTTGATTCAGGGCAGCGGATCCTCCACAAAGACTTTGGCGTCGGAGAGATTCGAGAGGCCTATGAGGGGTCGATGGGGCTCACCTACAAGATCTTCTTCGAAAAAGACAAGACAGTGAAAACAATCGTCGCCAAATATGCCACCCTCAGCCGTGTGTAACTGCAAGGCACGAAGACGCAACATTGATAGGCAGGATTGTAACTTGCCACAACAAGATAACAGGATAGGCAGGATCGCAAGCGGCAGGATAAGCAGGATAAAAAAAACAGGATAGGTAGGATGGAAAGGATAAGTGGATTGTCAAATCATTAGAAGATAGTGAGAGATTAACTAGGTTTTTCTTTAACTGTTTATTTAAATTTCGCCCTATCTTGCCTATCCTGCCGCTTGCGATCCTGCATATCCTGTTTTGTCCCTTTTGCCTATCTGTTATCTTGTTATGGCAAGTTGAGGGACATGTGACGGAAATATTGGATAAAGGCTCGATGAATGGGCACATCATCCCATTTTGATGGTTTTGTCCCTTCCAAAGTCTCTCGATCATATCCACTCGTTAAGTATTCTATCCTAAGATCATCCTCATCAATGCGAAAATAGATTCTCCATGTTCGATAGGCAAGTTCATAGAAATCATGGCTGACCAGTTTGATCCGATTATTCGGATAGGGCAGGGGAGAGATTCTCAACCGATTTTCTATCGCCTGTTTTAAAGAAAGTTTACAGGTGGTTTCCAAATATTCCACCTGTTCTTGAGCACGCTCAGACCATTCTAACCTGAATGTTCTTTCTGGTTCGAGGGAATCAAGCCACCCTTGCCGAGACGAAGTCACCGCATCAGCATAATTGAGATAGGGTTTCAGATCTAAAATCGGCGTTCCATCGATCAAATCATGGTTGACGATAGATAACTTCAATCCCTTGACAGCAATCAATTCCACACAAGAAAGACCGATAAAATTGGGGCGATGAGGAGAACGGGTTGCAAAAACCCCCTGTTTTTTTCCTCCTCGCGGTGGGAGGACTTTAGGTTTCCAGCTTGTGTTGCGATGAAAGCGGTAGACCACCCAAATGCGGTCGAACCCTTCCAGCCCTTCCAATCCCTGTTCGAATTGGCATCCAGATTTAAGTTCAATCACTCCTTCATTGCCATGCGATAAAGAAGCTTGCCTGGGAACTTCATACGTTTCCGTGCATGCGGTGTGGAAATAACCGATAGGTTCAACTGTAAACATGATGGCAAGCTATCCTTTGAAATGCAGTTAATCATGGACGGTTTGTGTGTTTAAATTCAAGAGAGATTCATGACCCAGATAGTTCCTCACTTTTGAAAGTCACTTTTATGCCAAGTCTCTGCGAGCAATTAGGAGATTTTTTTGGCGATGGGATAACAGCCGTTTTATCACCCATAATTGCAGGCAATTGAGTTATACATCAGCAATTCCCGCTGGCAGCCTGAAGCTGTAGACTACTGAGCATGGAACTCAAGATAAAAAAAATCAGGCATAGCGATGCCTTGTCTTGTTGTTCTTGA
>JAGVJP010000055.1 GCA_020051075.1 Parachlamydiales bacterium | reverse complement strand
TCAATATGGGTTGATTTACGATCGTTCAACCGCGGGAGCTTTGGCACAGTCCAGATGGGCAATTTCAACTAGATACCGGTCTAGAGCTACCTTGAGGTGAGATAGTCATAGAAGTCCGACTCTGTGGTAATGAGAATGCTATGATAAAGCTTTAATATGGGTTCAAGAGCATTCAACACCTGAGGGTCGCCTAATCCTGGAACACAGATTGCATCAAGATGTGTAATTAACTTCTGCTCTTCGAGAAGTTTAACTCCAAAAAAATAATCTTCGTGACTAAACCCTTCTTCAGGAACGCGAAAAAAAATCAAATCGCGTCGAAACAGGATTGCCTGAACGGCGTAATAGAGTCCATTGCTTTGATGGGGAGGATTCCCAAAGTATTCATCCAATTGATCAAGGCTTTCACAGTAATAGGCAGTTTTATATTCCCCTCTCTCAGCCTCACCAAAAAGAACAATCGTATAATTCATTGGCATTTAACCCGCATGTTTTAACAAATGCTGAGGACGAAATCGATTACTGTCGCGATAGAGTGCAGTTAAACCAAGGCCAGACTCTATGGCCAGAAGGCGATTATATTTTGCGACTCGCTCTGAACGCGAAACAGACCCTGTTTTAATCTGGCCAGCATTCACAGCGACGCAGATGTCTACAATAAAACTATCCTCAGTTTCACCAGACCGATGCGAAATAATCGTTGAATACCCGTGCGTTTGAGCTAAACGGACAGTTTCTAGTGTTTCTGACAAAGTTCCAATCTGATTCACTTTAATAAGAATAGAGTTGCCTACACCAAAGTGAATCCCCTTCAATAAAAATTTCTCGTTTGTCACGAAAATGTCGTCCCCAACAATTTGAACTTTGCTGCCGAGTTTTTTAGTCATTTGCTGCCAGCCGCTCCAATCCCACTCGGCAAGGCCATCTTCAATCGAATCTATTGGGTACTTTTGACATAATTTTTCTAAGTAGTCGATCTGCTCATCAGTTGTCCGTTCAATATAATCTGCGTTGCTTTCCTTTTTCTTCTTTTCAATATAGCGATGGCTGCCTTTGTCATAAAATTCTGAAGCAGCGCAGTCCAAAGCAAGTGAAACCTGGCTTCCTGGTTTATAACCAGCAAGTTGAATCGCTTCGACAATTAAATCTAAGGCCTCTTCGTTCGATCTCAAGCGAGGAGCAAATCCCCCTTCGTCACCAACAGCAGTAATATGAGAAATCTTTTTTAGGACTGTCTTGAGCGTATGAAAGATTTCACTTCCCCAACGGATGGCTTCGCGAAAGGTCGCAGCTCCGACAGGACGTATCATAAATTCTTGGAAGTCAAGGCCGTTATCAGCGTGAGCTCCCCCGTTGATGACATTGATCATTGGACAAGGGAGAACATGGGCATGCATTCCACCAATGTATCGGTATAAGGGAAGCTTTGCCGTTAAGGCTCCTGCCCGGGCTAAAGCCAGTGAAACCGCCAAGATGGCGTTTGCTCCGAAACGTCCTTTGTTTTCTGTCCCATCTGCATCGATCATCATCTGGTCTAACCGTTTTTGATCATAGACGTGTTCGCCAACGATGATTTGAGCAAGAGGACCATTGATATTGGCAACAGCTTTAAGGACTCCTTTGCCAAAGTAATAGCTTGGATCTCCATCGCGCAGCTCTAACGCCTCATTTTCGCCTGTTGATGCCCCTGAAGGGACGGATGCTTTGACAGAAATGTTATCATCGGTGATGATTTCTGCCTCTACAGTGGGGTGGCCTCGGGAATCTAGTACTTCTCTTCCCTTTAGAGATCGAACATAAGACATCGTTCCTCGCTTGCATAAACGGGTTAAAAACTTACCATAATGCTCAGATCTTTTTCTAGCAAGGAAAGTCAGGCGACAGCATTAGGTGACGACTTGTTTCACTCCATATCCTAATAAGTTACAAAATTTGTTATAGAAATAAAAACACTTAAGCATGTATATTCCATTATACCCTTTAAATTACAAAACAAACCACAAAATGCTTCTCCAATAGGTGACATCTCTGATTGACTCTTAAGATAGTGACAGGATGGGAAAGATATTGTCAGCTCCAACACATCCTTCCCATCCTGTCATTCCCACAGATTCGAGCCAACCTCACCTCTGACATGTTTAACAGGATGGGGAAGAAGATAGATTTTTTTTAGATAATCCTGATAGGAGAAAACCCTTCTAGCGAATCGCATGAGGTTAAATAATAACGAATGCCGTGATGTGTTCCAAACAAGGCAGTGTTTGGCTTGACGTTATGCAAATGCCCAAATACGCAGATATCGACACGGTATTTTTCAAGCAGCCGCGAAGCCTCCGTCTCTTCGAAATTGACGCCGATTGGGGGATAATGCGTCATCACAACACGTGTTTTAGCATTTGGATTAAGGGTTTTAAGGCTAGCTTCAAGCCTTCCTAACTCTCGTTGATAGAGGCGTAAAGATTCCTCTCGGTCTTCATTCTCGACACTATTTTTTACACTGCTATGAGGCTGATAGTTGATCACTTCATTGAAACTGAGTTCAGGGCAATCCCACAAGCGTGTCCCTCCGACAGCAATATCCTTCCACATCAAGCTATTGTTTTGTATGAGATGGCAAGAAGGGGGAAGAATCGGTTTTATCTTAGCTAACGACCCCCACCAATAATCGTGGTTGCCTTTAATCAGATATTTCGTTCCTGGGAGCTTACCTATCCACTCAAAGTCGGGACGCGCCTCTTCCGGCAACTTTGCCCAAGAAATGTCGCCGGCAATCAAAACTAGATCTTCCGGTGAGATCTTCTGAGTCCATGCCTCTTCAATCTTCTCTGTATACCCTTCCCATTGAGGGCCAAAAATTGCCATTGCTTTGTTCGGAACGCCAAAAGAGAGATGAAGATCCGCGATTGCCCAGACGGCCATTGTATTCCTTATTGCTACAGGATGAATCCATCCGGAATAGCCGCTCCACGAGGAACAATAATGACGCCATCTCGAATGAAGATATTTTCGCCATTATAATGCGACAACTGCTGTTTATTGATCAACTGTACACCTTTTCCAATGCAAACATTTTTGTCTACAATCGAACGGGTGATGATGCAATTTTCTCCAATATGGGGGTTGATTGGAAGTCCGTGGCGATCAGCAATCACCGGAGCTTCATAATAATCATTTCCCATGATGTAGGAGTCACGGATAATGGAGCCTTTATCAATCACAGAGCGAGGCCCCAGGATCGAACGAGAAATTTCGTCGGCATCGATGACAGATCCCTCGCAAAGGATCGTTTGCTTGATTTGTGTGTTTGAAAATTTTGCTGGGGGCAGGTCGTAGCGGCTCGTGAAGATCGGGCGGTTCTCTTGATGGAAGCTGAAATCTGGATAGGGGGAAGTGAGGGCCATATTCGCCTGATAAAAGCTTTCGATAGTGCCAATATCTTCCCAATAGCCATCATAGAGATAAGCTGCAGCTTTTCCTGATTGCACAAGGGCTGGAATCAGGTGCTTGCCAAAGTCTTCTCTGGGGTCTTGTTTAAGGATATTCACCAATGCTTTTCTTTTAAAAAGGTAGATCCCCATCGACCCCAAATAGTGCCTCTTACTATCTGAAGGGATTCCAAGGCGTTCAATCACTTCAGCAGGGCTTCGCAGTCTCTGCAAAAGAGCTGTCTCCTGAGGTTTTTCAACGAATTCGGTAATAAAACTGCTTTCATTGACCTTCATGATTCCCATACGCGTTGCATTCTGAGCAGTGACGGGAAGCGACGCAATGACAACGTCAGCATCTGTCTGCAGGGCAAATTGAGTCATCTCACAAAAGTTAATATTGTAGAGCTGATCTCCCGACAGAATGAGGAAATATTCGACAGGGCTTTCAAGCAAATAATCAATATTTTGTCTCACAGCATCAGCAGTTCCTTGATACCAAGTTTTTTGACTCGGTCTTTGCTCCGCGGTGAGCACTTCAATCATGCCGGATGTTCTCCCACCTTGCATATAGGTTTGGAAGATATGGTGATGCAACGAAGAAGATAGAAATTGGGTGAGAACATAAATTTTCCCGCAATCGGCATGAATAGAGTTAGAGATCGGAACATCGATGAGCCGGTATTTACCGCCAAAATTTATTGCTGGTTTGCATCGGGTCAGTGTTAATGGATGAAGGCGCGTTCCTTCCCCACCTCCGAGGATAATGCTCGCCACCAATTGCATATTGATTGAAGAGGCTTTCTGTTCTGGAATTGATAGCTTTCTTGTCGACAGATAACTTGCAAAGGATGTTGTAGTCATATTATAAAGGGGGTTAATAGTTCGGGAGCCTTAAATCGCAAACCTAGCACACCCCCCCATTTTAATAAAAGAGTTCTCGTGAGTGGAAGGAGAACTTTGAGTATTTACCCAAAGATGCTATGATCCGGATAGCAAAGATAAATGTGCAACTATTCACGCCTCCTTTTTTTAACGCAAAGGAGCATAAGAGGCGCAAAGACGCGTAGAGACAAAGAAGTGAATTAGAATAAAAAGTGGAAATAAAAAAATTAAGTATGAAAAATATAGAAACGATGAAAAATTTCTTTTCGCAAAAAAAATTTTGGGTGATTGGCATTGCGGCAGCCACTCTTCTCCTTCTCCTTATTATGAAAAGCTGTGGAAGCGAAACTCCTTCAGAAAAAGCTTTTACGATTGGCGAAGACGCACAATGGCGCACGATCAACGTCATGGGTAAACAGCGGGAATTCGCTGCATTTACTAAAAATTTATTGACTGCACTGGGAAAAGAACAGCAAATTCAATTCAAAGTCGCATTTATTCCTCATTTAGATTTGATCGACAGCCTCGAAGATGGGGATGTTGTTGGAATCTTAACGGATCTTGAGCCAAACAGCTTCAATCAACAACACATGTTGTTTTCTCAGCCATTTTTCCTCATAGGGCCTGTTTTGATTGTTCCCTCGTCATGGCCTCAGAACGGATGGAACGAAAAAGGGCATAAAATCATCGGAATCGAAAGCGATCAAGCCAATAGCCTCGCTCTCGAGCATGACCCTTCGACGGAGATCCGCTTATATCGGGACATCCTCAAAGCATTATCTGATCTCAATACCGGTGCGATCGATGCCGCCGTCTTCTCGGTGATCCCAGCCTCTTTTTACATCCAGACTTTTTATTCTAAAGAACTTAAAATTGTGACTGCTCCCCTCAATGATGACGGCTTGCGTTTAGTCACTTTGAAGAAACCGAAAGGAGAGGAATTGATCGAGGCTTTTAACAAAGGATTGGAACAATTAAAAGAAAATGGGACCTACGACGCCCTCATTGAAAAATGGAGCCTCGTCAACCCAGAGAAATTCGGACAGTGATACACAGGATACGGAAAACGTTGCACAGTTGCAGATTCTCAACCCCCCAGGATAGATAAACAGGATATGCAGGATCGCAAGCGGCAGGATAAGCAAGATATAAGGGTATTCTTGTACTATAAATAGAGAGTTTTTAGGAAATCCAATGCTTGAACAATTTCAATCCCATTGTCCACTTTCCCATATCTGAGATCTTTCACAACTTGAATCGCTGGAAGTTTATATTTTTCGTGAAAATATCTTAGGCCTCCATTAACGGTATGATCTGAATTTTTGACTTCAATCATCTTCTCAATTTGATTATCGCATACTAGAGCAAAATCGACTTCTTGCCGGCTTGCCTTGGACCCGCTAAAAGAACCATTTTCTTTTTTAAATCACGAATGATCGCGTCTTTTTGATATCTTTTCATACCCGACTATTTTGCAGAGCTTTGCGAAAAAGTCAAAAGATGGGAGATTCACACGCTTCGCGTAACACAAATTTGGCTCCGCGAAGCGTTTGGAGTGCGCAAGTCCTCTTGCGCTTTTGCAGCGAACCATTTTACCAAGTTCCCTTATGATTCTATCTCATACTCATTCTCTTCCTCATCCTCATGATGATGCTCATATTCGTGAGAAGGGCTAGAAAACGGTCGTTCCTTCCGCTCTTTTCCCTTCATGTAGATGTTGATTGGAGCGCCGTCAAATGGATAAACTTCTCTAAACTGATTATAGAGATATTTTTTGTAGGTATCGGTCATCAAGTTAGGATAATTGACAAAAAGGATGAACTTAGGAGGATTAACATCGACTTGAGCCATATAATAGATGCGCAGACGTTTTCCCATGATCATGGGAGGATGGTTCTTCTGCATCGCATCGACAAGAAATTTATTGAGTTGGTGCGTTGTCACCCTTGTCTTCATATTCTCGTAAACTTCGACGATGACAGGGAAGATTTTATCGAGGTTCCTGCCAGTCTTAGCAGAAATAAACAACTTTGGACAGTGTTTCAAAAATGGGATCTCGTCTTCAATACTTTTCAGACAATGTTCCATGCGGAACCCCTTGACCAAGTCCCACTTGTTAAAGAGGAGAATGCACCCTTTTCCGGCCTCTTCAATGCGGTTGGCGATTTTTTTATCTTGGGTTGTCAACCCTTCTTGAACATCGAGCATCAACAAGCAAAGATCAGCCCTCTCGATCGACCGATCGGTACGAATCGCTGCAAACTTGTCGACCACTTCATGTTCTGCTCGTTTACGTCTTATCCCAGCAGTGTCAATCAAAGTATATAATCGGTCTTCATATCCGAAAGAAACATCGACGCTGTCTCTTGTTGTTCCAGGGATTGGACTGACAATGCAGCGCTCTTCATCCAAAAAGAAATTAACAAGCGACGATTTCCCAACATTCGGCCGCCCCACGATGGCAATTTTAATTGCCTCTTCGACCTCTTCTTCTTCATTTGCCTGTTCGGGAATATCTTTAAAAGCAGCTTCGAGCATCTCAGCAATCTGCCACCCTTGAGCCGCTGACACCGGGACCATCCTTTCAATGCCCAATCCATGGAAGGCGTGCATCAATGGCATTTGGTCTAGGTTATCTATCTTATTAACTGCTAAACAGACCGGCTTTTTTGTCCGCAATAAAATTTTAGCCACTTCCTGGTCGAGGTCAGTCACACCCACTTGCCCATCGACAACTTGAATGATGGCATCTGCTTCTTCAATAGCAATTTCGGCTTGCCGTTTGATCTCTTCGTTAAAGGGAACTTTTGATTTTTTATTTATCCCTCCAGTGTCAATCGCTAAGAAATGGAAACCAAAAAATTCGCTTTCAGCATACAAGCGATCTCTTGTAATCCCTTCCGCCTCATCGACAATGGCAATTTTCTGCTTGCAGATCCGATTAAAAAGAGCTGATTTTCCGACATTGGGCCGTCCGACTATAGCGAGTTTGGGAAGATGTTTCATATCTGGGTTCTCGTACTTTAATTTAGAACAAAATATAGACGAATCTTTAAATAAATCCTACAGAAATAAACCTTAGTTTGTTAAAATGAGATTTTCAACCATTCTAATTTTATGTCTCACACGTTGCAAGATGAAATTTCATTAACGGCTTTTCGAAAAGACTTTGAACGTTATTCGTTTAATGCGCTGCGTTCCGACATGATGTCGGGTCTTGCTGTTGCAATGCTAACAGTTCCTCAAGCACTCGCTTATGCGATCGTTGCCGGACTCCCGATATCGGCAGGCCTCTACGCAGCAATCTTCTCATCGATGATCGTCGCATTCTTTGGATCTTCCCGCCACTTGGTTGTTGGTCCAAGCAACGCCATCGCCATTTTGATTCAAGCCGGAATCTCAGATATCCTCTTTACCTATTACAGAAATGTCACAGGACCTGAAAGGGATGAGCTGGCCATGCAGATCTTAACTCAGCTGGCATTACTCATTGGTACGATTCAGATCTTAGCCGCTTTCTTTAAACTCGGGCGGCTCACACATTTTGTCAGCCATACTGTGATCATTGGCTATGTCTCAGGTGTTGCTCTTGCATTGATTATTAACCAAGCCTTCCCTCTATTAGGCATGGAAGTTCCTGCCAACGTCTCCTCACTTTACGCAAGAGCGCTTTATATCTTAACTCATTTCGATGCGATGCATGGACCGACAGCTCTCATCGGATTGTCTTGCCTCGCCCTGGTCTTGTCATTGAAGCGCATGGGCTCTAAGCTCCCAGTCGGAGCGATCATGCTCGTCATTGTCGCCCTGACAGCTTATTTTACGAACTATTTATTTAATTATTTTGCAGCAAACGAATTCCAATTTCTCGATTGGTCCAACATTGAGGCAATGACCAAAGATATTCAACTCGTTGGAGATACTCGCAGCGAAGGGTTAATCCCTTCATGGAATCTGCCATTTTTTAATCCGCAGATCATCAACCATCTGATCTCTATTGCCTTCGCAATTGCTCTATTGTCAGTGATGGAGGCCACATCTGCTGCCAAATCGACGGCGGCAAACTCCGGGCAGCACCTTTCTATCAATCAAGAAATCTTTGGATTAGGGTTGGGAAATTTCTTTTCTGCATTCATCGGTGGAATGCCTCTCTCAGGAAGCCCCTCACGGACGGCATTGAGCTATGAAAATGGGGCAAAAACTCGATTAGCTTCGATCTTCAATTCTATGTTTGTTTGGTTATTGCTATTCGCCTTTGGATTCCTCATTCAACATATCCCTATCGCTGCTTTTGCCGCTCTGTTGATTATCTCTTCCGCAAGCATTGTCAACTTCAAACAGCTTTTTCTCTGCTTAAAAGCAACACGCTCGGATTTCTTTGTCCTCATGATCACGATCGCCTCATGCATCTTCCTTAGCTTGGATGTCGCTTTCTATATCGGCGTCATCATGTCGATCTCCCTCTATTTGAAAAAAGCAGCAATTCCACAGCTTGTAGAGTTTACAGTCGACGAAGGAGGAGTTCTTCACAGCATCGACCGCACCAATCAGCATGAACCTCGCAGAATCAGATTGATTAAAGTTGAGGGTGAGCTCTTCTTCGGCGCTGCGGACCTCTTTCAAAGTGCTCTGAAATCGATTACTGAAGACGACACTGCAACTCGTGTGATTATCCTGCAACTCAAAAATGCACGCGATATCGATGCCACTTCATGCCTTGCCATACAGCAGCTCTATGAATACCTAAGGAAATCAGGACGCCACCTCATCGGCTGCGGCATCACACACCAAATATGGGATGTTCTCAGCGACTCTGGAATGGTTGATCTGATTGGAAAAAACAACCTCTTGATCTTTGATGAACGGCACCCGCATCAATCTGTTCAAAAAGCGTTCTTCCGCGCACATGATCTTCTCAATAGTGAAGCTGCTAAAGCAGCAGGACTCGCCGCCCCCATCACTGCTATCCCAGACTTTGCGGAACCTTCGATTGAAGTGGCTCCTGAAGTCGTCGTGGAGCAAGGCAAACTCGAATACCAGCCAGAATAATTAGATGATTACGAACGATGTCGATTTGAAGAATGGAGATTATGGATGTTTAGTGGTTGACAACAAACTATTTTACCTTGTAAATTCGAAGTTAGAGTTCGAAATTACAAGGTCAAGTCAGTCATGAAAGAGCGCCGCCGGTTCATAGAAGAAATTGAAGCACAGTTTCGTATACATTCTGTTTGTGCATTGCTTGGGCCTCGTCAAGTGGGTAAAACAACACTCGCTCACATGTATATGGATTTACACCCTGAACAAGAGGTTCATTTTTTCGATCTAGAAGATCCGCAGGATCTTGGGTTAATGGAAAATCCGATGCTGACTCTTTCAAAATTATCAAACAAATTAATTATCATTGATGAAATACAGCTTCGTCCTGAGCTCTTCCCTGTTCTCCGGGTTTTGGTAGATAAATCTGAAAAAAAGCTGCGATTTCTTATCTTAGGGAGCGCTTCCCGAGATCTTATCCGTCAGTCCTCTGAAACATTAGCGGGACGCATTGGCTACATTGAGCTCCCCCCTTTTTCTTTGAGTGAGGTCCATAACATGGATAGACTTTGGCTTCGAGGAGGACTTCCAAAGTCCTATTTAGCCAAAACCGATCTAGATAGCTACAAATGGAGAATGGCTTATATCTCAACATTCTTAGAAAGAGACATTCCATCACTAGGTTTTCAAATCCCTCCAAATCAGATCAGACGTTTTTGGTTAATGCTTGCCCATTCTCATGGACAAATATTTAACGGAAGCGAAATCGGTCGATCTTTAGGAGTGTCAGACCACACTGTGCGCAAATACCTCGACATTCTGATTGGGACGTTTATGATGCGTTTATTGTCTCCTTGGTTCGAGAACCTGAGTAAACGGCAAGTGAAATCCCCCAAAGTCTACTTCAGAGATAGTGGAATACTCCATGCTCTATTAAGCATAGAAAATGAAACAACTTTAATGTCTAACCCAAGAATGGGTTCATTTTGGGAAGGATTTGCTTTAGAAGAAATCATTCGGTTCTATCAAGTAGATATTGGAGAATGTTTCTTCTGGGGAACTCAATCAGGTGCCGAGCTAGACTTGCTCATTATCAAGGATGGCAAACGACTCGGTTTTGAATTTAAGTTTTCAGACACACCTAAATTAACAAAATCTATGCAGATTGCCCTGAACGATTTAAACTTAGATCATCTTTATGTCATCTATCCAGGAACACGTCAGTATTCTCTTTCAGACAATATTTCAGTCACAAGCTTACAAAAATTATGTCAGAAAACAATACCATCCTTGTAAATTCGAAGTTACAATTCGAAATTACAAGGATCTCTTCTACTCTTGTTTTAGGCCGATGATCACAGCCGAGCGCTCGTCATGGGGACGGCTCAAAGTGAATTTAGCTTTTCGTAGGATGGTGTTGACTAATCTCTGAGAATCCGATGCGCCTGCTTCCTTCAAACACACGTCCAGCTGTTCGTCAGTAAATAGAGCCTCCTGCTTGGAGGGGTGAGAATGACTCGAAGAAGCGGACAACAATATCGTATCGCTTTTGTCCCATCGATGTTCGATTTCGGTAAAATGCGCCTCGTGCTCTATTCCTAAAGGAGTATGAGAGGAAGAGATGGCGGTGCGGGAAGTCGCTGACTTAACAAGGAATAGCTGTCCACAGCCGCAAGAGATGAATCGGAATAAGTTTTCAGCAGGGAGCAGGACGAGATAGCTGAAAGCAAAATGCTGCTTCATTGGATCGTCTAATAACAAAGCATTTAAAACTGTAGCCATCTCCTGAGGATGCTCGGTGAGTTGACAGAGAGAACGAACCATCCCTCTTAACACCGACGAATAAACGATTCCAGGAGATCCTTTAACCGAGGGCTCTCCAAGAATGATGCCAAAAGCATGATTTGGCAGGGAAAAAAAATCGTAGTAGAGGCTAGAAGTTCCTAATGTCTTATAGGTTGCAAAGCCGATTTGAATGCCAGGCCAATAAGGGGGATATTGAGGAACTAAGCAGCTCTGTGCGTGGCGTAGGCTTTCGGATAAGTCGCTCAGAGGCGTCAGTTCTTTATTCTCTTTGTGAAACGAGGGGGAATGCAAATAATCCGAGATATCGCTCATGAAATCAACAATATCTTGGTAACGATCTTCTGGCTTGCTCTGCAACGCTTTGGCTAGAATTTTTTGCAGCCCTTTAGGCATAATAGAGAGGTGGATCTGCCCATGACTAAGTTTTCCTAAGACCAATTCATAGGTGATAATCCCTAAAGAATAGATGTCGGAGGGATATGACGTAGATTCAGGATCATTTTTTTGTTCAGGAGACATGTAGATTGGTGTTCCTATCAACCGCCGCTTTGAAGCAGTATCTGCTGCTGGCGCCGTCAACAGCTGTGCGATGCCGAAATCGATGACTTTAACCCCTTCAGTGTCTGTAATTAAAATATTCTCAGGTTTCAGGTCACGGTGAATCACTCCATGGACATGCAGATGGCATAATGCCATTGAGATCTCCATCACAATCTCAAGAGCATGTTTCAAAGAGATCAGATTGCGCAATAAATACTGCCTCAATGACACTCCCTGAATGTATTCCATCGCGATATATAGTCCCCCCTCCCATTGCCCCTGGCCATAAAGTTTCACGATATTGGGGTGGTCGGCTAATGCAATGATATCCGCCTCTCTTCCAAAGCGCTGCACCATCTCAGGATTGGAAAGGAACTCTGGGAAGAGAACCTTGATGGTAATCGGATCTTTTGTTTCCGGATGGACCCCTAAAAATAGGTAGCTCATCCCCCCTTTTCTAAGGAGGGATTCGATTTTGTAAGGGCCGATTTCTTTTGGGAGGTTTTCTTTAAAGTGCGCCTTGCTTGACGCCATGGCCAAGTTTTTTAAAGCATTAAAATCTGGTTCTAACATAGCCAAATCGTCCATCGCCACTTATTGAGCAACAAAATAGAGCAAATCATCAAGAACTGTCAATGATAAACTAGAGAGACAAGATAAGGGACAAAACAGGAGGGGCAGGATCGCTTCGCGGCAGGATAGGCAAAATAAAAAACAAAAAAATTGACAAGATGGGAAGGATAGAAAAGATGATGATGAGATTTTAGGCAAGATAACGAATGACTTTCCATTAAATAAAATGCTTTCCCATCCTTCTAATCCTTCCCATCCTGTCAATTTTTATCTTGCCTATCCTGCCGCGAAGCGATCCTGCTCATCCTGTTTTTGTCCCTTATCCTGTCTATCTTGTGAGTTACAACTGACGCCGTCCCAGCTTCAGAACCCGCACGCCAAGGGTCTCGCCCAATTTAATCAGTTCACCCTTGCCAACGATTTTTCCATTGATGGTCAGGTCGACGCCGCTTTCAGGGCGGATATTTAGCTCTAATAAGTTGCCTGGTTCAAGCTGCAGCAGCTGATCCATTGTCATCTGCACGCACCCCGCTTCAATCACAACAGTCACAGGAATCTCTCCTGGTGTCATTGGCCCTTTTTCTTCTTCGACAGGGGCAGCCATCACTGGCTCTTCAAACTCTGCTTTCTCTTCAGCTAACTCAGCAGTGGTTTCAGTTTCACCAGCTTCAGCAGCCTCAGAAATCTCTTCTGAAACACCTTCTTCTTCAAGATGATCTTCATCCAACTCACTGATAAGATCCTCATCTTCATCAAAATCGTTGAAATCTTCATCGTCGTTATCCTCTTCAGGAAATTCTAAATCGCTGAATAAATCTTCGTCTTCGTCTTCATCATCATGTTCATTTTGTTCATCCATAGGGATATCCACCTCGTGAAATATGGGAAGTTCTAATATTTTAAGATTGCCGTCTTTAAGCTTAGCTCGAAGAGCTTCCCGTCGATCAATGGTCATCACCACTTTACCCTCTAACGTATCGTTTTTGAGCGAACAGTGGTCCAGGAGAATGCAGTCGCCTAATTCTACGGTCGACCATTCTTGAAGGGTTAGTTCAGTTTTACCCACTTCAATATGCAACGTCACATCGACGATTTTAGCTAACTCCTCATATAAAACAGATCTCTCATAATGCTGTTGATGGTATTCCACCCAAGATTGACGCAGCTCCGGCGAAATCACCAAACGACTGAGAATCGCTTGACCATCGATAGAAATCATGATCTCTAAACAAAGAGCGTCTTCATTAGGCAGTGAAGAGACCGAATTAAGCACAGGAGACAGGATCGTGCTGGTAGGAAGCTGCTCAATTTGAAACAGGATCTCGTACAAAAGGAATTGAGTGAACGTTCCAGCAATCCCTTCATCAAGCAGCTCTGATCGATGAGAGGGGTCAGTCAGAAGCGAACGTCCCAACTTAAGCAGCTGATAGTTAGGGATCAGCCACCACGCATTTCCTTGAAGAGAGGGAAGGGTGAATTGAAAAGGCTTAGGAGATTCTTCCAACCCTTCGAATAAAGCTTCCTTCGATCTCCAAGCAATTTCCCCTGGACGAATGCAGAAAGTTTCATTTTCAAAAGCCGCAGAGAGTCGATCGGAAAGTTCTTCCCAAGGAAAAGAAGGGGCAGTTCCTGTCAGGGGAATAGCATCCAGTTCTTTTAAATGAGGTTTAAGAGTTCTGACCCAGTCATAAGGAGATGTTGAAATAGCCATGAGTTACGCGATTCTTATGTGGATAATTGAATTATATCTTCTTACTTTTTTGTCTCTTCTTGATTAGAAACCTTCTATCACTTTGTCTGGTTTCACAATTATTTTCCATATCAAAATTCTATTTCAAATACAAGGTCAGTTTCAAGTCAGCTTCCAACCCCAAGGAATCGATTCAGCGATGTCGTGCTGACCTTGCCGAATCATCACCAACCGGTCAAATCCTACCGCCACCCCGCAACAGTCAGGCAACCCTTTCTCGAGAGCTTTCAAGAAGAATTCATCGAGAGGGAGTGTTTTTTTCCCAAGAGCCACCCTCTGCTGATTTGACTCTCCAAAACGGAGCCGCTGCTCGACAGCATCAGCCAGTTCATGATAGCCATTGGCGAGCTCAACGCCTTGGAAGTAAACTTCAAACCGCTCAGCAACCTCTTCTTGTCCGTGCCAACGCCGCCTTGCAAGAGCAGCTTGTGAAGAGGGGTAATAGGCCAGGACGGTGAGCTCATCTTTGCCTAGCTCGGGTTCAATGACACTCCCAAGGATCAGGTTGAGAAGCGCGTCCCTTCCCTCTTCAACCACACTAGGATAATAGGGGATGGAATGGCGTTGAATATAGGCAAAGAGGTCTTCCTCAGAAGACAGGGTGTAATCAACTCCTGTTTTCTGCAAGAATAATTCCCGATAGCTCACGATTCGACTCGGATACTGCCCTAAAAAAAGGCGAATAAAATCGACCGTTTCCTCGATCATCTGTTCGAAAGTAAACCCTATCCGGTACCATTCAGCCATTGTGAACTCAGGATTGTGCTTGTGACTCAACTCCCCATCCCGGAACACATGCGACAGCTGATAGATGTCGCCGATGCCTTCAGCAATCAGCCGCTTCATCCCATATTCTGGGGAAGAATGCATATAATAAATTTCTTTCTCTCGATAGTTAGCTGTCAACAGATCGATGTGAGCATCCACAGAAGCATATGCTGACAAAATGGGACAATCGACTTCAAGCACTCCCCTCAGATCAAAAAAGTCCCGAGCTCTTTTAAGAAGGGCTGCCCGATCTTTTAACCGTTTGACTTTCGTGTCGTAAAGATTTTCAGTGTAGACGTCATCCTGTAACACGTGAAACATACTCTCCAGTTCGCGTATCCACTTTGATTTTTTCTCCCTGTTCAATGAAAATCGGCACTTGAACCTTTGCACCGCTCTCCAAGACCGCAGGCTTTAGTACACGGCCTGACACCGTATCGCCCCGAGCTCCGGGTAAAGTCTCTGTGATGACCATTTCAATAAAAGTCGGCGGCTCAACGTTAACGGGGGTGCCGTTGTAGAAGATCACCTCATAGAGATGATCGTCAAGGAGCCACTGAGCGGTATCTCCAATACTGTCAAAAGGAATTTTAATTTGCTCATAGGTCTTTTCATCCATAAAGACAAAACCATCAGCCTCTTTATAAAGAAGCCGCATTTTTTCTTCCGCAACATCAGCGAGATCAAGTTTATCTCCAGATTTGTAGGTACGTTCAATCACCCGTCCTGTTAACAGATGCTTAATTTTAATTCTGTTAATCGCTTGACCTTTTCCAGGCTTGACAAAATCATTGATGATAACCACATAAGGCTGTCCATCAACTTCAACCTTAAATCCGGGTTTAATTTCGTTAGTACTCGCTTGCTGAGCCATAAATATCCTCGTTTGGGGGGTTGGGGCTTCTTACACACTTTCATATTGTGAATAATAATATAACTGAAGAGTATGCAAGAATTCAACAAATTCATAAGATAAGAAAAAAAGCAGGTCCTTTTTTTAACGCAAAGGAGCACAAGAGGTGCAAAGGCGCAAAGAAGGGATGAAACTCTCCACCCCAAACCTTGTCACTCTCTTTGTGTCTTTGCGTTAAAGAGAGAGAGTGTGTGGTCTGAGTTAAAGGAAGATGAAATGTGGTTTAGAGAATATCGCGATTATCGCATCGATCGCCCGCTCATCAAAGAAAAGGTGGAGCCAGGAAAGGGAATTATCGGTTGTGAAATGCACGATCTCAACGGCTGGGGCCTCAATCACCATAAAACAGGGAAGAGAAAAAAGAGCTTATGGAGCAGGTTGATGACATATTGGTTTAACAAGAGAAATCACTCGTGACTCAATCAAAACAACAGCATGGCAACCACACCTGGGATATGGTTCTCCACTACCACCGCTGTCCACATTGTGGCTATGTCACCGAATGCCGAGAAAAATACGAGCAGCGCTTCAGCGTCGTTCAGAAAGAAGTGAATTGTCCCCGTTGCAATAAATCATTTAAGGTATTAAAAAAAATCCAACATACCTTTGGGCCTCTTTTGGGCCATGACCCAGAAATATCGTAAGTTTAAAAAAAGTGATCAAAATATGCCTTCAGAAGACTCAACACACACTCCTTCAAATCAAGAAATGCTTCTGCAAGAAAAGATTGCACGCGATACATTAGAACGCTATTCCGGTTCCAGTGTAGAGGATTTCCAGTCTTATATCTTGCTGACAAACTTTTCTCGCTATGTCCAATATTTCGCCGAGAGCAGAGGGCTAGACATTCATGAAGGATCAACGTTCAAAGTTGCCCACTCGCCCAAAGAAAATATCACCATCTTAGACTTCAAAATCGGATCTCCAGCAGCGGCATTAGTCGTCGATATCTGCGCTTTCCTCCCCATTCGAGCGGGCCTTTTATTGGGGATGTGCGGCGGCCTTCGACGCACTTATCAAGTGGGAGATTACTTTGTCCCTGTCGCAAGCATCAGAGGTGAAGGAACTTCCGATTTCTATTTCCCTGCTGAAGTTCCTGCGATGTCAAATTTCCTTGTGCAGAAAATCGTGACTAATGTTCTCGATGAAGAAGAAGCTCATTACCATGTAGGAATAACCCATACGACAAATAAACGGTTCTGGGAATTTGATAAAAATTTCAAAGATCGGCTGAAGGCGTCACGTGCACAATCGATCGAAATGGAATGTGCAACGCTGTTTATTGCCGGATACCATCAACGCCTTCCATTGGGAGCCTTGCTGTTAATTTCAGACCTTCCTCTAGATTCGAACGGGATCAAGACAAAACAAAGTTCTAAAATCGTCTTTGAAAACTATACGCAAGATCACGTCGAGAAAGGCGTTAAAGTGATTCAAGCCCTCAATGTAGCAATAAAAAATCAAGCACGGGGAGTTTTCAGAGGCTCTCGTCGACGTTTTGAAAATACTGTCACTGAAAACGGCTGAATCAATACATCGTTACAAGAAAAGGAGATTGATATGATGAAAACAAAATTATATACCGCAGAAGCAACTTCCATTGGGGGACGCAACGGCCATGGCGAAACGTCAGATGGTTCTCTTAAACTAGATTTAGCAGTCCCTAAGGAAATGGGAGGCACCGGAAAAGTTGGAGTCAACCCCGAACAGCTTTTTGCCATCGGGTATTCCGCTTGCTTTGGAGGAGCCATTGAATATGTTGCCCACCAGCACAAGAAAACTCTTAAAGATATTCAAGTCACTGCTCGAGTGAGCATCGGACCAAGAGATAAAGGAGGCTTTGAACTGGGAGTCGAACTCGACGTCCGGCTTGCTGGCGTTTCTCACGCAGAAGCAGAAGCGCTTGTTGCTGAAGCCCATAACCAAGTGTGCCCTTATTCTAATGCAACGCGGGGCAATGTCGACGTTAAAGTGACAGTCTTGGATTAATCCACTACTGCAACTCAATATGAACAGGATAGGCAGGATCGCTTCGCGGCAAGATAGACAGGATAAGAAAGATTATTCTTCACACTTAAAAGGGATCTATAAGGGACGAAGAGGGAATTCATTAATTAATTCGTAACAGATTGAACGTTAATACATTAATGTGTTCTTTATGTCCTTTTTTAGGTCCCTTTCGTCCCTTAGGTCCTTTTGGTCCCTTGTCCCTTACCCTTAGGTCCCTTGTCCCTTACCCTTAGGTCCCTTCCTATTGTGAGAGGACGGCCATTTCCTCACCCACAATCGCTTCATTTGCGTTAAAAAAAGGAGGGGACGTGAATAGTGACGTTTTTTCTTTGCACATTTAAGCTAATTTCTTACAATGACCTCTCTTTTACAGCGAGGTGATGTCATATGTTAAGAAAGTACAGCTGTCTGCTATTAATTCCATTTTGCCTGCTTGCTTTCACAGCTTGTCGGGAACCGACCCCCATCGCTAGCCAGCAAAAAGTCCTCCGGATCAGCTGCGAAACAGAACCCTACTCTCTAGATCCTCGGCGGAATCGAGATTTAGCCTCAGTGACAACAATCCACATGCTATACGAGGGCTTAACTTACTACGATGACCAAGGGAAGCCTCAGCCAGCAATAGCTGAAGAAATCATCATCTCTCCCGACCAAAAGAAATACCTCTTTAAATTGAAGCCAAGCCATTGGTCAAACGGTCAGAAAGTCACCGCATTCGATTTTGAGAGATCATGGAAAAGCACTCTTGACCCTGAATTCCCCTCCCCTAATGCCTATCAACTCTATGTCATCAAAAATGGCCAGGCAGCAAAAGAGGGTCGGACTGATATTGAGAATGTCGGTGTCAGGGCTCTCGACGACTCAACACTTGAAGTTGAACTTGAAATTCCAACTCCCTATTTTCTCCATCTGACAGCCAGTCATTTCTGCTTTCCCGTCCACGGCTCATTGAGGCACCACCCACTCAATACAAGTCAATCGATTGCAGATACTGATATTGTCACCAATGGTCCCTTCAAACTAGTGAGTTGGAAGCGGCAAAATGAGCTGACAGTCGAACCGAATCCCTATTATTGGAATCGAGACAATATTCGACTCGATCAGATCACATTCATTCTCCTCGACAACTCCACAGCCCTCCAAGCTTACCAACAAGGGAGTTTAGACTGGATTGGATCTCCACTCTCAACGCTATCTCCAGAGGCCTTGAATTCATTGAAAGAATCAGGACAGCTCGAAATCAAACCTTCGGCCGGTGTCTCATTGATGCGAATAAACACTGGCAAAGCGTCATTAAGCAACCCTAGAATACGAAAAGCCCTTGCCTTCGCAATAAACAGAGAAGAGCTTGTCAACCATGTATTACAAGGAAACCAGCAGCCAGCATTCGGACTTATCCCCCCCTCCTGGATTGAAAGCCAACCCTATTTCAATGACAATTCAGTTGAAAAAGCAAGAGAACTGTTCAAAAAAGGATTAGCAGAAATTCATCTAAGCCAAAATACATTTCCTTCTATCGCCATCTGCTATGGTTCCACTGAAAGGGCACATAAAATTGCTCAGGTCGTTCAGCAGCAATGGAAGCAAGCTTTAGGAATAGATGTTCAGTTGAACAGATGTGAAGGCAAGACTTTTATGGAAAAACTGAAAAACCTCGACTACGATGTCAGCATCGGCTCTTGGTTTGCCGACATCCGGGATCCCATCAACTTCCTGGAAGTCTTTAAATTCAAAGATAATGGAACAAATAACACGCAATGGGAAAACCACCGCTTCATCACTTTACTCGATCAATCGACTTCGATTGACAACAGTAAAAAACGAAACGATCAGCTGAAAGAAGCTGAAAGGATTTTTATCAGCGAGATGCCTGTCATCCCTCTATTCTATGACTCCTATAATTATGTCAAAAGACCTGAAGTCAAGGGAGTCACTTTCTCCGATCTCGGCTACCTCGATTTTAGACGCGCCTACATTCAATAACGCTTATGGATTTTGTGCTCTACTTCTTAAAAAAATTTGCAGCTTTGGCAAGTTCCCTGCTCGCTATCGTTACATTGACTTTCTTTCTGATGATGGCCTCTCCAGGCGACCCCTTCAGCGATGAACAATCGCTCCGCCAAGACATGCAATCTTCTCTGCAACGTCATTATGGGTTGGACCGCTCTTGGATCGCCCAATACAAGGACTACCTAAGCAACCTTCTGCGGGGAGATCTCGGGTATTCTATTAAATATCCTGGAAGAAGCGTCACAGCAATTATCCAAGAGGGCTTTATCGTTTCTGCAACGTTAGGAGCACAAGCTTTCATCTTAGCGACTGGCTGCGGAATTATCCTCGGAATATGCTCAACGTTATATTCGCACCAATGGCAGGAGAACATCATTCTCATTATCACTACTGCAAGCATCTCCATTCCAAGCTTCCTTCTGGCTGCTCTGATCCAGTATCTTTTTGCGATCCAGCTCCATTGGCTCCCCCTTGCCCGTTGGGGGACATTCGAACAGACGATTCTTCCAACGATTGCTCTGGCGTTAGGTCCGATGGCTTTTATCACACGGCTTACTCGTTCCGGAATGAGGGAAGTTCTCCAAACGGACTATATAAAATTGGCGAAAGCAAAAGGACTTCCTCCTCTCTATTGGATCTGCCGCCACGCCCTGCCTAATGTGCTATTACCCGTTCTCAGCTACCTTGGACAGCTTCTAGCCAATGTCCTCGTCGGCAGCTTCGTCGTCGAAAAACTCTTCAGCATCCCTGGATTGGGTCAATGGTTCATTCACAGCGTAGGCAACCGAGATTATCCCCTTATCATGGGTCTGACAATATTCTACAGCGCAATATTATTGTTTGCTGTCTTCGTTGTCGATCTTCTCTATGGGGTGGTTGATCCGCGTATCCGACTGAGAACAAGGTGATCCGATGATTAGTGATCATTCGCAACAGTCTGCAACAGACACTCATTTAAATCCTTACAGAAAGCAAATCCAAGGAGAAGAGTTGCCTCTCGATGAAACCTGCCTCACTCCATGGAAATGTCTAAAAATGAATACCCTTGCATTAACAGGGCTGCTGCTATTCCTTCCAGTTCTTTTACTGCTGCTGTTTGGACCGAGTCTAAGCGGGTATAGTTATGAAGGACAACAGCTCGCTTTTAAAAATCATTCCCCTTCACTGCAGTTTTGGTTCGGCACAGATGATCTAGGAAGAGATATCTTCACCCGAATCTGCTACGGAGCTCGAATCTCTCTTGCTGTAGGGCTGCTAGCAGCATTTATCGACCTCATCATCGGTATCCTCTGGGGAGGGATCGCCGGATTAGTCGGAGGACGCTGTGATGAAATCATGATGCGATGCGCTGACACACTCTATTCTTTGCCCTATCTGCTCGTGGTCATCTTGTTGACAGTGCTCTTGGGAAATGGCCTATTTTCAATACTGGTTGCGATCACCTTGACAGGATGGATCACGATGGCGCGGATCGTCAGAGGACAGATCCTTCTACTCAAAGAAGTCGACTATGCCATGGCTGCCCGAGCCCTCGGAGCATCTTCTACAAGGCTCCTTTTCCGTCATCTTCTGCCAAATGCCCAAGGGCCTATTTTAGCAGTTCTTACCCTAACAATCCCATCAGCAATATTTTCTGAGGCTTTTCTCAGTTTTATTGGATTAGGAATCCAGGCGCCGCTGGCCAGCTGGGGGACGATGGCCAATGAAGGGCTGCCAGCCCTGCAGTTTTACCCTTGGCGTCTTTTCTTTCCCGCTTTCTTCATCAGCTTGACGATGCTGGCCTTCAATTTAATTGGAGAAGGGGTGAAATCTGCCTTCGAGACCTCTCTCGAAGAAGGCTTATCATGAAATCCCCTTTACTGGCGGTAGAAGATCTCCACCTCACTCTATCAGTCCCCTCAGGGCTGTTTAAAGCTCTGCATGGACTTTCTTTCACGATTGAAGAAGGAGAGGTTGTCGGCCTTGTCGGGGAATCCGGCTCAGGGAAAAGTTTAACGGCTTCTGCGATGATGGGACTCCTCCACCCTTCGCATCAGATAACAGGAAAAATTCTATTCGAAGGAGACAACTTATTAGAAAAAACAAGTCAAGAACTCATGCGAGTGCGCGGAAATCGACTGAGCCTAATCTTGCAAGATCCAGGACAAGCGCTGAACCCCGTTCTTTCGATCGGCACCCAACTCGTAGAAGGATTATGCCACCATAAAAAAATCCCTTGGAAGCAGGCTTACGCTGAAGGCATTGTCTGGCTTGAAAAGGTGGGGATAAACAATCCTTCAGAACGGATGCGGCAATACCCGCATGAGTTAAGCGGTGGAATGAAACAGCGGGTCCTCATTGCCATGGCGTTGATTTGCCAACCCTCCCTCCTCATTGCAGATGAGCCGACAACAGCCCTCGACACGACGGTGCAGCTGCAGATCCTCCTCCTACTTTCAGCTCTTCAAAAACAAGAAAACACAAGCATTTTGCTTATCACACACGATTTAGGGATCGTTGCCAACTTCTGTGACCGAGTCTTAGTGATGTACGCAGGGCAAATTGTGGAGTCGGCGCCTGTCAAAGAACTCTTTTCATCCCCTAAACATCCCTATACACAAGCACTGCTCAAGTCCAAATACAGTTTATTAGGAAACAAGAACGAACGGCTCCATATTATCGAAGGATCGCCTCCTCCCCTAAATCGGCAATTCAAAGGCTGCTCATTTTCCCCTCGCTGCCCAGCGGCAATGGACCTTTGCATCAATTCTCCACCACAAATTTGTTTAAACGCATCCCATCAGGTCAGATGCTGGAGAGAACATATACCGGCATCTAGTCAAAATTAGCCACGACTGTGACTGACCTGATCAATTTTTGAGAGAAGGAACGTACACACAATACCGATGATCCCCCCAATGATCACATTACTCAAACGAGTGAGCGCAATTTCTGGTGAATCATTACCTGCATATAAGACAATAAAAAAGCAGCGGGTTAAGAAACATGGGGCATAATCTTCAAACATCCCAAAGCTAAGCATGATCATGACAAAACAAATATATGTAACAATTTCACTACTCGGCAAGAGCATTCCAATTAACAAACCGCAAGACACTCCAATGGAGACACCCAAAAGGCGATGTTTCATTTTCAATAGAACAGACTCAAAATTGGGATAAACAACGCTCAAACTCGACCATAACATCCATTGTGGTTCTCTTATATTAAAATAGTGGCAAACCAAAACTGAAATGACAACTGGAAACAGATATCTAAAATTAAAAATAAACTTCTTTGTTGATGCTATCTTCGAATCAAAAGACTTGCTTATGATTTTATCTGAATAGAAAAAAATAGCACATCCAATTCCAAGCAATGTCAACAGGATCATGAAAATCCATTGCTCAAGATTCAAGTGATAATGAGCAAGCTTTTCGCCACCATAAACAGTACCTATAGTTAACCATGTTGTATATCCATGTAATTCTTCATCCATATTATCCAAAAAGCCTGCAATCAATGACAACACAGAAAGTAAAATTAACAAATAGATCCAACCAGCTCCTAACGATATGATGACTAAGTAAATCAAAGAAAAAATGATGATCGCATTTGTAAGAGAAAAGAGACGTTTTTTGGAACTGATGAGATAAGGCAGTATGCTACACACAGCTAAGAAAGAAGAGGTCAGCCAGAATAATTGTCCACTGAAAATGCTAAATATTACACCAGGCATAATCGCAATGAATAAAATCATTATCCGTGTGAAATTCAAATGCCAACTATATTGAAATAATCTAAACATATCATCCGTTTACAGTCATCAGAGCCTTAACAATACCCATTCGAGTTTGTTTTGGTATAGCATAGACAAAAATTTTTAGTGGAGAGATTATTGAAATCAACTTATGATTCTTCATCCAGCTCACCGATGAATAATGATTGGAATGCGTGGGTTTGATTGACAAAATTTCTATGAATAAGCTCCCTAAACTTAACCTCTTCGATCCATTATGACGGTTCCTTTCTTGCTCAAAATCGAAAATCTCACCAAAACATTCCAAGTCGGCTCTCAAATTATCCAAGCGGTGTCTGATGTCAGTCTGACATTGCATAAGGGAAATATTCTTGGGATCGGGGGCGAAAGCGGATCTGGTAAATCAACATTGGCAAAACTCCTCATTGCTTTGACAGAACCAACAAGCGGTGCGATCTATTTTGATGGGATCAATCTCAAAGATCTTGTCAAACAAGGCGATAATAGATGGCGCAAAGAAATTCAGATGATCTTCCAACAGCCCTCATCGTCACTCAACCCTCGTATGACTATCGAACAGATTTTGAAAGAACCGTTTATTATCCACCGTCATCTCGATCAAAAACTGTGGTTAGAACGTATTGTCGAGCTATTAGAGCTTGTCGGCCTCTCCTCACATTACCTCAAAAGAATGCCGCAAGAGCTGAGCGGCGGACAGAAGCAGCGCATCGCCATCGCCCGCGCTTTAGCAGTCAAGCCTCGATTGCTGATCTGCGATGAGCCTTTTTCTGCCCTAGACGTCTCTGTACAAGCACAAATCATCGATTTGTTAATGCGGTTGAAAGCAGATCAAGAATTGACCTATGTTGTGATTTCGCATGATCTGGCAGCGCTACACTACATGTGCGATGAGATCGCAATCATGCATGCAGGACAAATTGTCGAATGGGGGCCAAGCGAGCAGATGTATCGCTCCCCCACCCATCCCTACACTCAAGCTTTGTTATCAGCAGTGCTGCCCTTCACATTGCCAGCAGGTTAATAGCAACTCCCCATCCCATACGCATCAGTTGCTATGCTGGATTTCGAGTCGATCTTATAAAGATCTTTCTTGAAAAAGAGCGAACACTCCAATTAATGTGTTTAT
>JAGVJP010000037.1 GCA_020051075.1 Parachlamydiales bacterium | reverse complement strand
TCCAAACGCTTCGCGAAACACAAATATGGCTTCGCGAAGCGTTTGGAGTGCGGAAGTCCTCTTCCGCTTTTCTATGGTCAATTTTGACAAGAACCTGTGAGTTGATGAAAGTCTGTTTTCGGCGATAGCTAAGCTCAGGCAGTTACATGCTCGACTTCTGCAATGACCTCTTTGAGGGTTCCTTGTCCCTTATTTATGCCTATTTGCCGGTAGTCAAAACAACGCGGAAACGGGCCTTGCCGCTCATCATTAAAGCATAGGCCTCACCGGCACGCTCGAGAGGGAAGAGCTGATTCATCGACCTCACTCCAGTCAATGCGCTAAATGCTAGCGTATCCTGAGAGTCTATCGATGTCCCTGAGGGCCAACCTGCCACTCCAACCCTTTTTCTAATTAGCGTCAAGGGAGTCGCTTCGATGGGATCCATAGAAGCTCCCACGACGAGAAGTTTGCCATTGATGCCTAAGCCGTCGATGACGGAGCTCATGGCGTGGGCATTGGTGACAGTTGCAAGGATGATTTTGGCGCCGCCTAGCTGCTGGAGCTCTTTTGCAGGGTCTTCGCTTTCGCTGTCGATATACTTATGCGCTCCAAGTTGCTTGGCTAAAGGTCCCTTGTCTTTGCCGCGGGCGATGGCGACGGTATGGAATCCCATTTTAGCAGCAAATTGAACGGCGAGGTGTCCCAGGCCGCCAATCCCTAATATAGCGACCAGGTCGCCGGGACGCGCACCGCTATTTCTCAGCGCATTGAAAGTCGTAATGCCGGCACACATCAAAGGGCCGACTTCAGTGGGTGAAAGGTCTTCTGGTACTAATGCCAAAGCGTTTGCTGGCGCGATCATATATTCCGCATAGCCCCCATCGTACGAGATCCCTGGGACCTGCATGTTCTCGCATGTGATAAAGTCTCCGCGACGGCATGAGGTACAATGGCCGCAATAGCCTCCATTCCAGCCGACTCCAACTTTCTGTCCGACACTCCATCCGACGACTCCAGGTCCGACTTCATCGATAATACCGGCGATTTCATGGCCAGGGACTCTTGGATATTGAATACCTGGGAAGGTCCCTTCCACTGTAAAAGAGTCGGAGTGACAGATGCCGCACGCTTGAATTTTTATCCGTACTGAACCGGGGTAGGGTTGAGGAATGTCCCGTTCGACGATTTCAAAGGGAGCATTGGGACCGGCGACTTGAGCAACACGCATTTTTGGCATAATCCCTCCATGAGATTCTGGTAGAATAACTTTAGCGATACCATAAAATAAATTTAATTCAAATAGGAATAGAACGAAAAACAGCTTGCAAAATGCTATCTTTATGTCTTGTCTATTGCCCGTTCTAAAAAATAATTTTTACATTGGATGATCGTTTTTTTATATTCAAAGGAAAAGAGGTGTGGGCTAAATGAAGAAAGTGATAGTTTCTTTTCCCGTCACATCAAATGAGGAATAGAAAATGGCAAGTACGAGCTCAGCTTCTCTACATTCGATAGCTTATGTCATTGAGAGTTATCTTGGGACTTATCCTGACTGGAAACCAGTTAATCAATCAGATTTTCAAGCTGCTGTGAGTATTGTTGATGAATTGGTGAGAGAAGAATTAAGGAGTCAACCATCTTCAGAGCAAAGGCACTCAGAGGCTATAGACGGGCAATCTGTCAGAAGAGAGGAAAGCTCATCTTCTTCGATGTTAACTTCGATGGCCATCAAAGCTAGAGAATACTTGTTTGACCCCCCTTATTCGATGAGCGAAACGCTGTCACTGCAACAGGAAGTGGATCTGCAGAACGCTGCTTCCACTTATGGAAGAAGCACCAGCAACCTATTGAGAATGGGGTTTCCTTTCGCAGCTGTATCGAGAGAGATGGGGAGAAAGTGGTTAACAGAAGAGCTTGAAATAGGAAAATATCACAACCTCTCTCAGGTGATTAAACAAAAACTCCAAGACAACTATATTGAGGATGGTTTGTATCCTGGAAACGCTGTGTGGATTGAAATTGAAACGCTAGTCAACGCGGTGAGCAGTGATGAAATTGGCAAGATGTTTTTGGACTATAAGGATGCAAATACACAGCAAGAACCACTCAGGGAGACGGTTTTTCATATTCTTCTGAAAATGGCTATTTGGCATGAACATGCCTTGCCGCAAATCGTGAGTGGCGAAGAGTGTGATTTGAATGGATGTTTTGAAGATAGTTTGAGAAGTGTTGAATATTCCAAACATCCAAATCCTTTAAGACTCATTGAAATTGTCCTGGCTGTTTTACCGAAGATAGTTCTTACGAATGATGGTTTTAGAGCGTTTGTTCTTCAGATGTTGATAGAAAAACCTTTTGTCGATTGGCCCAATAAGGAGAGGGTATTGATTGCCTATTTTGAGTTGTGTAGAGATCGATTGGATCGGGATGCAGCTTCTTTGGCCGCTTCTGATGCTGATGAACGGACAGCAATAATTGGTCAGAACATGTTAAATATTTTAACTCATTCAGGTCAAAGTGAAAGCAATCATTATTTTTCTCAGCTCATGCACAATTTACGGCAGATACCGAAAGGTTGGATTGAAAGTGTTTTTAATCGCTATCCGGAATTTAACGGGTTGTGTCGAGATTACTATTTTACTCCTCCATGTGTAAGAAGAGTGAATTTAAATTCTTATTCTCCTGTATTAGTCATCGGAGACCTGATCATCGGATTATATGAGAGCAGGAACAGGGTATGTGTAGCCTATCATATCAAGACCGAGAAGGTGGTTTGGACTCAGCGTCTTGATCTAAACGATGTTCAGAGTTGGATGATCTTAAATACCCCTTTTGGAATTGCGATACCCAAGCAAGATTCTAATGAAATGGAATTTTATGATGTTGAGACCGGAATGAGGAAGGGGTGTATAGGACTTCCGAGGGTTTATCAACAGATGGATAGGGTATATTGTACTCCGGGTGGACACGTTTATTTTTATTGTAAAGATGAGCATATCCTTTTTGTTGCCACTCTTTTATCCAGTAGTCTCGACCACTCCACGATTTGGCAGATGTTGGACTGCGCTGGTGAGATGGTTGGTTGTTTTGAACATTGTGTGATCTTCAAAAACAAAGATTCAATTGATTTGGTCACACCGAATGCTATCAAACATAGTTTTTGGGGGTGTGAACATCTATCTCTTGTTGGAACGAATTTGGTTCGTTTTGAGAGAAAAGAAGTTGGCAAGATGGAGGTGATCATTCAAGAGATAAGTGAAGGAAGCGAATTGGTTCTAGCGGAAAGTCCCCCCCGAAGCTATATAGTTCCTTTTGGGTATGTCCAAAACGTTAGTATCACTCAAGATACCCTGATCTATAGTACATTAGAAGGAATCTATTTTGTCAATCTGCAAAACAAAGCTGTCCGTGAGATAAAGCGTCCGATTTCTCCTTATTATACCCCTTTACTGATCGATTCAGAAACAGGCACCATCTGGATGTGGGATAAAACGCAGAGATGCTTATATAAAGGTTCTCAGGAAGGGTTTGAACCCATCGGTCCATTAACCAGTACGATTGATGCGAGGTTGTTATTTGCGCGGGATGAAATGTTATATATGATCGGTTGATTTTATCGTTGATGCACATTACAATTATTAAATAATTCGATAAGTGGTTTTTATGTATAAATTGATTATTATTCTTTTTGTGTTTATTTGTACTTGTTTTGTTTATGGACAACAGGCTAGAGAGACGATACTCCTTTCTGACTATGAAGATGTTGTGATCGCGACCGATCTTGAACCTGATGATGTCTTGGCGTTAAAACTCATCTTCAAAGAGGCTAATCGCTTATATCACCAACATCCCGAGAAAAAATACCCGATTCAATTGATTCTCGTTGGGGAAGGGAATAGCTCGATCAAAAAACTCCGGATGGAAGCGTTGATAAACGGCTATTTTGAGGTGCCAGAATCAGTGCAAATAGAAGTCAAAGAAGCAAAATCCACTTCAGACAATCTCTTTCCTTATGATGGGGAAGAGCTCTTTAATAGAGAGCAGCTCCTCGAGCATCCTTATTCGCAGACAGGTGAAGGAACGGATTCGCTGATTCAATTTGTCGAACGTTCTCAACGGCCTTTGATTATCCAGCTCAAACCTGTTCAGGAACTTGTTGCACTTTCTTTGTATCCTGCTCTATCCCGCAAAACGACCGTATTGCTTTACGGCAGTTTTAACTTACGCAAAACCTTGAGGGATGAAGAGGTGATCCACTCTTTAAATTTCACATCCGATGAACCCCTCTCTTTTCAGTTAGAGGTTCTATTACAGCATTTTGCACAAAATTTTGAAAAGATCGGAATCATTGAATCCTACGGTGTTTTAGGGGATCAATCGTCTGTCTATTTCAAGTTCCCATGGACTAATCCGATTGCTGAGCATATCCAACAGAGTCATGATCCATTTTATCCTGTTTTCACTTGATTGGTAAGCAATTGGAATAGGTACCTTTTCGAAGAGGAATTAAAAGAGATTAGAGCATCGTTAAACTCTCTCATCCCTGGATTCCCACAAGAGCAGAGAAAGGTGGTGGGCATCCTTGAAGAAGTAGACAGACTCATTGCGCAGTGCAGTGAAAACACCTTTGATTCTCTTTCTGATCAGATTTCTTCTTTAGTCACGGAATTTACTTCAAAAAGGCCAGGTGAAGTGGAAGAAAGACTTGATCAACTGAAGAGGCAAATCAACTTTGCAGCTCAAATTCAACCTAGGGTTGGTTTGCAATTTACCCTGTCAGACGTTATCGTGGCCCTCGCTCTAAGCGATCATTCAGGTTTTTTTACAGCAACGCCAGTTAAAGTGATTGTGAATCAACAAGGTTATCTTTCAACCTCTCCACAGGATGATTCGAATGTATTTTATTATGATCGAAAAGATCACAAATCTTTTGCAGAGACATTAATTCAGCAATTGGTCAGCAATTCCTATTTACAAGATGGGTAGGATAGGCAAGATAGGGCAAGATAGCGAATATCTTAACGCACCATCATCCCTCTTATCCTTCCCATCCTGTCAATTTTACAGGATGGGAGGATAGGAATGATGATGAGGATAAGATGAGATTACTTTTCTTTTTTTTATGCTAGAAAGTTGCAGTCTTACTGAAGTTGGCTGAGATCTAGATGGCGTTCTAATTTTTTTGCGAGTTCAATATAGGTTTTTATAGATCGAGGGGCTGCATCCCATTCTGGTAACGGATGTTTGATTAAGTCGTCGATTGGATAGAATAAGACCACAACATTTTCCAGCGAGTCGTTGGTTTGATGGAGTCTGTAAAGATGAATGTGGGCATTTCTTTGAAATGTGATATAAATCCTTCTTGTTTCTGCAGGGATGTCAGGGTTAAAATATTCTCGAGTGTAATAATTCAACATCGTCTCGAGGACTTCAGGCGTTGCGTCTGATCTTGTGAACCACCCTTCAAAAATATTCCAACCGAGCTTTGGAGATCTTGCCACACCTGCCCATAAGTGAAATTCATCATTATGCACTTGATCGCTTGATTTTTTACGCAGCCAGTTGGCTTTCCCGTTATAGGGATCAAAGCCATAAAATGTCGCGTGGGGTTGCTTCAGAGAGATTCTATCTGAGTAAGGGCGCAATAAATTCCAGAGAGTCTGCGAGCGATTCTGTGCACCAGAGCAGGAAGGAAAAACCATGTCGCCTGGAAGGATTTGATAAGGAACCGTATCCCCATCAAGGCGGATGAGAGTTCCTCCCTTGGCCTTAAATTCGCGCAATGATGTTTCCAATGAAGATGTTGGATCTTCCTGCAGTTCTTTATCCGTTTCATGCGGATAGATAAGACTGTCGATGTGGACGGCTTGGGTGATTTCATGATCATTAGCCGTGAGTGTCAATGTGAATGTTAACATAGAAAAGTATAAAAGCAATTGTTTCATCAGCTCACCAAAATTAAAATAAAAGTTTACTGTAACATATTTAATAATAATTGTCATGTGAAATGAGTGTGAAAAATTCTATTGGAATCAAGTGACCAATTATCTATGACTGGATGAAAAGCCTGAGGTTTTGCCTATGAAGATTCTTATTGCTGGAGCGACAGGTGCTATCGGTCAACCGTTAGTTGATTTGTTAATCCAAGACGGACATACGGTGTATGGGGTCACACAGTCAGAAGATCGAGCCCTCATTATTGCAGGGAAGGGGGCAAAACCTGTCATTTTGAATGTTCTCGAACGGGCAGATGTTTTTTCTGCTATCGCAAGTATCAGACCGGAAATTGTGGTCGATATGTTGACACATCTGCCCAAAGAGTACACCCCAGATTCGATGCGTCAGGCTGCAGAATTGGATGCGAAGATTCGCAGAGAAGGAGGAGGCAATTTACAAGCGGCGGCAGAGGCGCATGGAGCAAAGCGTTACATTGTGCAGTCAAGCGGATTTTGGTATGCTCCTGGAGTTGGCTTGGCTGATGAAAGCACTCCATTTGCATTTGATGCAACACCTGGCATTGCTTCTGGCACGCGTGTTTATGCGGAGTTAGAGCAGAGAGTTCTGCAATCTGATAAAATTGAAGGAGTAGCGTTGAGGTTCGGTTTTTTTTATGGTCCGGGAACGTGGTTCCATCCCCTTGGGAATGTGGCTGAACAAATACACCAGAAGAAATTTCCAATCATAGGTAAAGGAGAAGGCGTTTGGAACTTTATTCATATTGAAGACGCCGCTAAAGCTATTGTATCTGCGGTCTATGGTTTTCCTGGCGCTTATAACATTGTCAACGATCACCCCTCTCAGATGCGTGAATGGCTGCCAGCATTTGCCCGTTTTGTGAGGGCTGAGTCGCCTTTGTGGATCACGGAAGAGGAGGGGTTGAAGCAAAGCGGGGCTGATGCGGTATACTATGCAACAAAATTAAGGGGTGTATCAAACGCTAAAGCCAAGCGTGTGCTCCATTTTCAACCTAGAACGTTTGAATGGTTTGTGTAGCGGTGATGGCGCTCTGAATGAGATTTTGCAGTTCGGTATACAATTTTGGATTTGTCATGTTTCCTTCTTCATCAAAAACAAGATGAGCAAGAGGGACGATAACTTGCTGAGAGATTTCAACATAAAGCCACCAATGTAATTCAGAATGTGTTTGATTTTATTCGAGTAGATTTTTCTAGTCACTATAAAAATTTCCTATTAAAGTAAAAAGTATAAATAAAAATTTATGTTGTTATTTATTTTAATTGCCAAGATATATAAGATTTTTGTACAACAGTCGTTTCAATATTCAAGTTTAAAGGTTTTAAATGGCTTCAAACGAACTCCAATGGGCCTATACATGCCATGCTGGAAAAGACTTTGACTTATATCGCACTGCAATGGCGACCAAGGCTCCTGAAATTTCTGTCATTTTCTCGCTTCATCATCATTCCAAAGGAGAAGAAGAGCGTGAATCGAGGTTGAAACGAGCGATAGATTCCATTTTAAAACAGTCATTCACTAACTTTGAGTTAATTTTGATTGATGATTGTTCCAATGATGACTTTAAGGAGTACTTTAAGGAGATTGTTGCGAGGGATCCACGCGTTCAATTCTATCATTTTAAAGATGCTGCAAGGATTCCAGCTAAAAGGAATAACTTCGGCATTTCAGTGAGCCGCGGGAAATATGTGGCATTCATGTTCGATGATCATCAATGGGAACTTAATGCATTAGAAGAGCTCTATCAAGGCATTGAAAGGCATTATAAAAATTATGGAATGGTCTACGGATTAGCCACACATTATTGTGGAAGTGACACAAAGGATAGTAAAAGTATTGGAGGGAAATGGAGCTGGAATGCAATCCATTCAACTCATTTCATTAGTCCTAGTTCGGTCATTGTGAGGCGAGGAGCGATAGATCTTGTGGGTGGATATGACGAAGACGCGGCCCTCTCTCAAGAGTGTTACTGGGATCTTTGGTGGCGCATCGGTAGAAAGTTCAGGGTGGGAAGAGTTAAGAGAAAAATAAGCAATGTCTATTGTGAATTAACGGAATCGATCGACAGCACTGCATGGGATGAAATTCGTAAAAAAAGACAAGAGAATCATCTTGTATTGCCTTTACAAGTCATCCAGGACGAACCGTTAGGCTGTCAGGTTCGATCGGCTTGTTTTGACATATATGTGAAAATCTCCGAGAGAGTTCGAGACGTGTATGAAAGATGGGACATTAAACAGAGATTAATCAAGATGCTTCCCGATTATAAAGGCTAGCGCCACCACCACGCTAAAGATATTTTCTCAACAGAGACATCACTTTTGCGCGGCCGAACAGAAGTCGTGACCACTTTGATGCTGTCTGGATTGGCATCAGCATTAAGGGAAGAAATCTCCCCGTTCATCTGATTGTCAAGATCTTGTAATTGCTGTTGATAATTTTCAACTTCTTGTTCAGCTTGGGTTGCATCCTGGGAGTCTTTGCCGATCTGAGTGGCTCGCCGCAATGATGTCCCTGTTTGGGATATGGTCCCCTTGGTCACGTGACGGCCAAAGAGAGCCCCAACCAATGTCGATACAAATGATATCAGCGTCTGCAGCTTTTGCAACCATGCTTTCTGCTTTTTTTGTGTCATTTTTTCTTGAGCACGCTGTATCTTATTTGACAGAACAGTTCTTTTCTCAGAGTATTTTTCCCGCACCTTTTTTACTAACTCCTCCCGCTTTTCATGCATTTCATTCACCACTCGGAGACGGAAATCTCTTTCAGACTCTCCCGCTTCAGAGATCATGTTTGGATCAGTTGTTTGGTAGATCGTGTATGTTTGACTTTGATAGAGGACTGCAGCGAGCTCTTTAGCGAAGATGAGATAGGTTTTTTCTTGCATCAACCCTGCGGGAAGTTCTCCAAAAGTGCTGCCCGGGATGGGGTCTTTTTTCATTTGATTTTTCAGGTCAGGAATATTTATGCCTTGTGTCCAGTCAACAGATTGACCATCATTATCGGCGGGCAGCGCATAGCCAATGTCTTCCCAGGTATCGACTTTCATTTTTGCATCGACAAAATGCAGTTTTGCTATCCCAACGACTTTAGGTTCATAATGTACAGGAAGTTGAGAGTTGTTTTGATGGACAAAAAATTCACTCACCCCTGGAGGTGCATTGGGTTTAGAATTCGATACAGCTTTCCTTTCCTGTGTGGCTGGCGTTGTCTCTTTTTCCTTTTTCTTTTCTTTTGAATTACCTGTCAAGGTTGCAATCTGGGTGAGCGTCAAAGGTCCTCGCAGGTAGGAGAGGCTCCAACGTGTTTGGAAAAGGATTGGGTTTTTCTCATAAATGCTACGCATGATGAAGGTCCGGTTGCCAGTTGACGCGAGCATTTTGTTGAGTTCACTGGCATCAACATCGCCAATCGAAGAGGTTTTAAGCCCTTCGAGGACGCGTGCTTTGTCTCTTTCTGTCTGAAGTTTTCCAATAAACCATGTGCCGCAGTTGGCTAGGCCTTTATAATCAAGATCGACAGGGTTTTGTGTGGCGAGGACGACTCCAAGGCCAAACGCCCGTGCCTGTTTAAGCAATGTCAACATAGGCAATTTCGAGGGAGGCGCTGCTGTTGGAGGAAAAAATCCGAAGATTTCATCCATGTACAGTAATGCGCGCAAATTGGATGTTCCAGATTGACGACGCATCCAAGTTAGCATCTGATTAAGGAGAAGAGTGACGAAAAACATCCGCTCTGAATCCGATAGATGTGCGATGGAAATGATGGAAAGCTTAGGTTTTCCCTTGGGGGCTATTTTCACAATTTCGTCAGAAAAATCGGGCGAGCGAGAAGCCGCAGCTGTTGAAGATCGCTCGCCCGATTTTTCTGACGAAATTGTGAAAGTAGCCCCCTCCCTTGTGAAGAGGAAGTCTTGAATATCGAGGGGGTCTCCTTCCATCCAAGCTTGAAAACCAGGTGAGGCTAGAAGGTTATTTAATGCGATCGACAATCCCATCCGGTCTTTTTGGGGGTAAAAGGTGTCGATGTCTAACGCACCGATTTTAGTAAAAGGGGGTTTCTGTACTTGTTGGATTAGAGCGGCGATATCAAGGTCCACGCCATTCTGCCACCCTTGGAGGATAATGGTAGAGATGAGGATGTGTTCGCGGCTCTTAATGGGATCAGCGTCGATGCCTAACAAACCAAGGAGGCTTGATGTGATAGATTGAATTCTCTCTCTGACTGCTGTTGAATCCAATAGTTGTTCTTTGGGTGGAGCTGCGAAAGAACTCAGAATGGAAATGGGGATTCCTGCGTTGCTAGCTGGAGTGTAGATGGCGAGGTCGACAGAATTTCTGAAATTTCTAATTCTTTCAGCATTTTCTCCCCAAGAGGCTAATCCATCTCTCCATGTTTTGGCGATATAGTCCGAATATTGGTCGACATCCATTCCCTTCCTTTCAGCTTCAGCTAAATCAACCCAAGGTTTGAATTCTTCTGGTGACAGATTAGGAAAAGTCAGAAAGAGGTTGGTGAGATCCCCTTTCGGATCGATGATAATCGCGGGAATTTTATTGAGAGCAGCTTCTTCGAGGAGAACGATACCCAATCCGGTTTTTCCGCTGCCCGTCATTCCAACACAGACGGCATGCGTTGTCAGATTCTTGGACTGGTATAAGAGTAAATCGTCTTCCAATTTTCCTGTTGAAGGATCAACCAATTTACCTAGATAGAATGCGCCAGGTTTCTCAAAGTCGCGGTTCATGGAAAGCCTCTCATTTGTCTTATTTCTACACTGGCATCCGATTAATTTCCATATTAACAATTTCAACTCGATGTCGGTATACCTCTCGCATTAGCTTTATTAATCGCAAAACCGCTGAAATTATCGTATGTATATGCAGCATTTTCTATAGCTTTTATTAAACGCAAAGACACAGAGACGCAAAGGGGCGAATTCCTCATTCGCTTCTTTGCGTCTCTGTGTCTTTGCGTTTAATAAAGTTAAGAATAAGACTGCACACACAGAAGTTGATCTCAGAGGCTTTGCGTTAAAAAATAGTGAGTCGTGGGTAGGCTAGGCACTCAGATAGAAGCTTTCCAAGAAGCGTTTTACTCTTCGAAGGAGAGGAAGTTTGGGATTGCGCTTAAACTCTAGGCGTTGACAATGAGCGGCGTAATTGCGTGTTTCACCGATTGATAATACAAATGAAGCTAACATTGATTTGTCGGTTTCACTGAGTTCGTCGACCTTTGTGTCGATATGTTTGTAGTAAATGTCTAATAGTGTTCCGATTCTATTGCTCGCAGCAAAGTTCTCAAGAGCAATCTGACGCAATTGCAAGGCATCATCAGCCTGATATAAACTAAGAATGGAAATGAGTTCGTCCACAGTATAGTGTGCATTGTGCAAATTTCCAGAAAAATTGCAGGTCACATTTTGCATAATTGTTGAAGGTGTGACCATTCCATCACCTCCTTCATAGTCAAAAACAACCGGGATGCGTCCGCAAAGCATGGCTTCAATGACGCCTCTCCCTAATGAGAACACGATATCAGCTTCATTGAGTAACAATGGCATTTGATGATAATCGACCGGACGGAAACGTTGTCCGATGAAAACGCAGCTGATCTTAAGGGCCTCGCAGGCTTGCCGGATGACATTTTCGCTATCACTGTCTATTTTGTTGCTGATAATGAGAGCTCGGCGAGGCTTTGGACTGATTTCGGAGCGAGGATAAAATTTTTCGCTATCGACCATGTTCCTAAAAATAATGATCTTGTCTTTAGCGACCCCTTTTGTCGCCATGCATTCTCTGACTCTTTCGCTTGTGGCTAGGTATTGAGAGATCTTCAAATCCAGTGCCGGTGGATGTTCAAGAAAGGGGACTCCATGACAGAGCAGGACAATTGGAAGATGTGGAAAGTAGTATCTGATTTCGTAGGCGTTTATGTGGTGATGGACATGAGCCAGATCAAAACTTTGCTCTTTTAAGAGCTTCAAGTCTGAGACGATGGTGATCCCAAGGTTTTCGAAATCGTTTCTTAACTGGTCAACATAGGCAGAATAAACGGTGACTTGGTGGCCATTCCGAGTGAGAAAGTCAGCGATCGTAAACGTGAAATTTTCTGAACCCTGATAAGAGATTAAGTGGTGATTTGTGAGTAAGATCCTTAGTGGTTTCTTCTTAGTTTTGTTCAAAATGACCCCTGAATGCAATAAAGAGGCTCCATTATTTCTGATTAATCACTTTGATACAATAAAAAAATGAGTTGAATATGGACGGGTATCGACAATAAGATAAAGATTTTAAGGTAATTTAGCCTTGCGATCTAGCCCATAGTGCTTGCCAATAATTAACAGATTTGTTACAAATTGTAGTATGAGCAAGCTACCAATCAACCCATTCAAATTTGGCGATCCCGTTGAGGGTGACTATTATCTTCCTCGCCCAGATCTAGAGAATCTAGTTTCTCAATTTCTGGTTAACCGCATTCATGTGGTATTAATAGGTCCTAGACGTTTCGGAAAAACATCGTTCTTGTTGAACCTTCTAAAAAAACTTTCAGAGCGATCGCATTCATACATCTTTGTTGATATTTTTAACATTACATCTCATAGGGATTTTCTACATCAAATGCTAAGGGCATTGAAGGCTAGAGCGAGTTGGAAGGATGCTCTAAAATCTATGTTTGCAACGATCAATAAGATACGTCCTAAAGTGTCAACTCAACTCGATGCAAATACAGGTCAACATTCCTTTGATTTTACCTTGGATACAGCGGTGTCATCAGAAAGTGATGTTAAAGAACTGATTCAAGATCTGCTTTCTGGTTTAGGTAAATTAGGAACAGGATTAATCCTAGCTATTGACGAATTTCAGAAAATAACAGAAATAGACGATGGAGGATGGTTAGAGGCCACTTTACGTACTTATATGCAACAATTGCGGAATGTTTCGTTTATTTTCACAGGTTCGAGAAGAAGTGTGATTTATGACATGTTGAATAATCATTCACGTCCATTGTATAAGTTTTGCCAACCCATTGAGTTTCCTTCATTTGGTGATGAGTTCACTTATTGGGTCTTAAAAAGGTTTGAGGATGTTGGGATTAAATGCGATCCTATTGCAATAAAGCATCTGAGGAAGATTGTTCAAGATACTCCCAACTATGTACAAATGGTGTGTTTCCATCTGGTCGCTCTTGGCAAAGAGGTCATTACCATCGAAGAAGTTAATAATGCTTTGAAAATAGTGGTCCAACAAAATGCGTATGCTTATCAAACTTTGTTGAGCACATTAACACCGACTCAACAACGAACTTTAAGACTAGCTGCTAAGGAAGGTAAACAAATTTTTTCTAAAGAGATTTTGAGAAAATATGAGATTTCTGGTGGTCCTGCATTGTCTTCCGCGATCAAGTCGCTAAAAGACAAAGAAATTCTGGATGAAGAAGGAGCGGGGAGAGGAACTGTTATTTTTGATGATCCCCTTTTTGCAATCTGGTTAAGAACATCATTCGATGATTAATGTAGGTTCAGTACAACATGCTTGATTCTTCTCTGCGTCTTTCCAGGAGGTGTCCAGGCGTAGATGACATGAACATAACCTTGTGAATCTAAGGCTGCAGAAGGAAATTCTCCAGAATCCTCTTCGAGGTTAAAAAGAGGAGTCCACGTATTTCCGTGATCCTCAGATAGTGCAACGGTCAGAGGATATCGGCAGAGATGCGAATCGTTATAGATGGCAAGAACTTTTCCGTCACCGATTGATAATACTTCAATTCCAGCATCGGGATTAGGGAGAGATGTTTTTTTCAATTCAGACCATGTTTTTCCATGATCATCAGATTGTGCTGTCTATATCCATCCCATCCTGTAATATTGGCAGGATGGGAAAGATGAGAAGGATGATGATGAGGATAAGATTTTCTCTTTCGTCTCAGCGTTAAAATAGAGCTCTCTGAGACGTGAATAATTACGTTCTTTCCTCTTCAGGATGGGCTGCATTCACAACAAATGCAGCGGCAGCCCCGCCTAGTAAGTTTGCCACTATATAGATCCAGATATTGGACCAATGGCCCAAGTTAAGAATCGTAATGCCTAAAGCGACTGCGGGGTTAAACGCACCGCTTGAGATTGCTCCAACGGCATAAGCCCCTACAAGGACTGTAAAACCAATTGCCCATCCGAAATAGGAATTTCCCGCTGTCGCTTTGACAGTAGCAACGTTCAGTACAACATAGCATAAGGCAAAGGTAAACAGGAATTCGGCAAGAAGAGCTTTTAGGTGGTCGGGTTCAAGAGGAGTCTGAGATCCTTCTCCTTTGAGATAAAGGGTGATGAAGGCAGCTGCGGCTCCAGCGGCAAGCTGTGCAACCCAATATAGCCATAAATCATTGAGCGCTAATTTCTTTCTTAAATAGGCTGCTAATGAAACAGCAGGGTTGTAATGCCCTCCGGAGATGTGCCCTCCGGCAAAGACCATGACTGCAAGAGCCGATCCGATCGCTAATGGCGCCCACCACTCTGCATGGTTCGGATTAAGAACGGTCATTCCGACAGTCAACACTAAAAAAAATGTTCCAATGAACTCGTAGACATATTTCATAGAGATACTCCGCATGAATTTTCTTGATTTATAGAAATAATTTTACTTCTTGTCAAGTCATAGTCTTATGCGCGTCATTTGGGTCTCTGTGGATTCTAAGCTGTACAATCCTTCACGTGAAAAGGTTGTAGAGTGGAATTGTTGGTCATCGTTAACCTTGGGTAGTTTTTGGAGTTAGTAAAAGTTTTCCAGAAGTTTTTCTGTCTTCAAGTTTCTGATGTGCTTCCGCGGCTTTTTCCAATGCAAACACCTGATCAATGCGTAATTTCAACCACCCTTTTTGTATGCCTTCTATGACAGCATTGGCTCGTCTCATCAGCTCATCTGTCGTCAAGATGTAATTAAATAAACTCCCTCCAGATAGGGTCAATGAACGGTTCATCAAAACGTTGGGTGAAATGGGGTCTGCAGGGCCGCTTGCTGCGCCGAAGATCACGATATTGCCACGACGTGCTGCAGCTTCCAGATTCCCTGCAAATGTTGTTTTCCCTACGCCGTCAACGATTAAATCTGCACCATGTCCATTCGTGAGCCTATTGACCTCAGCCACAACATCTTGTTTTGTATAAAGAATGACCTCTTCGGCACCGGCTTCTTTGGCGATTTTTGCTTTTTCCTCTGTGGAGGCTGTCCCCAAGACCCTGGCTCCTAAATGCTTTGCCCACTGAACGAGCAGGAGCCCCATCCCTCCAGCTGCTGCATGGATTAAAACGATGTCGTTGGCTTTAACTTTTCGAAATTCATGAAGCAGATAATGCGCTGTCATTCCTTGCAAGGGGAAAGCGGCTCCTTGTTCGAAAGAAAGTTCCGGAGGAAGTGGGATCAAATGCTCTGCTTTGACAAGACTTTGCTCCGCATAGGAGCCCGGTTCATGGACATAAGCCACTCTATCTCCAGGTTTGACGTTTTTAACCCCCTCCCCAACGGCTTCAACGATGCCAGAACCTTCTAAGCCAGGAGTGTAAGGAAGCTTTACGGGATAGGTGCCGCGTCTTTGGTAGACATCGATAAAGTTGATTCCAGCGGCTTCCACACGAACTAAGGCTTGCCCTCGATTAGGTTTTCCTATCGAAACTTCATGAATATGAAGGACTTCCGGTCCCCCGTATTGAGACATTTGTATCGCTTTCATCTGTTTGTCCTTTCTTGATATTCTTTAAAGATGATTACCGCAACCCCCCTGAGATCACCAACGTTTCTCCTGTGATCCAAGAAGCGTCGTCTGAGGCAAAGAAAACCACAGGAAGGGCAATATCATGAGGCTGACCGACACGGCCGAGCGGAGTTTTTGCAAGAAGGTCATCGTGGAAATCGCCTTCAGTAAATCCTCCGCTACGTGAGCCTTCTGTTTCAACCAGACTAGGGTTAACGGCGTTAACGCGGATGTTGCGTGGTCCAAGCTCTTTACTTAAAGATTTTGTCACAGCATCGACTGCAGCTTTGGCTGCGCTGTAGACCGATGCGGAGGGTAGTGTCAGGACGCTTGCGACGGAGCTGATATTGATAATGCTCCCGCCCTCAGGATTGAAATACTTCACGGCTTCCTGAGTGACGAGGATGAGAGCCAGGACATTAAGATCGAACATCTTATGGAAATGGTCTGGAGTGACATCTTCTATAGGAAGAAATTCATAGATACCAGCATTATTCACTAAAATGTCGAGCTTTCCGTAAGTTTTTATTGTTTCTGCAATAAGACGCTTAATATCAGCTGGATTGGTGACGTTAGCCTGAACAGCGATCGCTTTCCCTCCTTTGTTGACAATCCCGGCGACCACGCGATCAGCTCCCTCTTTGCTTGTGGAATAATTGACGACTACCGCGGCGCCTTCAGCAGCAAGATGTTCTGCAATAGAAGCCCCAATTCCTTTGGAAGCGCCAGTGACGAGAGCAACTTTATATTTAAGTTTTAATGGCATAAGCATTCCTCTGGGGTGTTATCCTTATTAAGCAGAATGTGCTAGTGCCCGCGAATATTGTCAATAAATTACTTGATACACGAAGGGGCAAAGATTCGGATCTTGTCTATCCCATACGCATCAGTTGCTATGCTGGATTTCGAGTCGATCTTATAAAGATCTTTCTTGAAAAAGAGCGAACACTCCAATTAATGTGTTTATTCAC
>JAGVJP010000109.1 GCA_020051075.1 Parachlamydiales bacterium | reverse complement strand
GAATATCTTTGTCGATGAAGAAGAGATGCCCTGAGGAAACGTTCACACACCCTGCTACTGTTGTCAACGGCTCTGCTTCAGCAGACAACTCCAAATTCAATGAATCATCATTCTGAGTAACTGCAGGCTTATTCTGTTGTTTTTGCGGTTTTTTCGCTAATTCGACATTTTCTAAAAAAAACGATAAATCTGTTTCGCATACCTCTGAGGCAACGCTTTCGTTTTCTGCAAACAATTGGATCGAAAAGCATAAGAGAATGAGGAGAAAATGTGTATGAACCATGTTAATACCTTCGAAAACTAAAGGTTTCGATGCGTATGCTCATTAAATATGAACATTTAGGAAGCGATAATTGTTGGTTCAGGAAAATATGTCAAGTTTTTTTATAAAAGAGGTTTTCCCGATGTGAATTTTCCGAGGGGGTGTGAAAAATTTTCGAATGAGTTTACCCCAATTATCTCCGAAAAACATATCTACCTATATATGGTTGAGGATGGATGGGGGGAGAAATATCATCGAAAAATTCCCGAAGATCCTCGAAAAAGCACATCGGGAAACCCTCGGAAAGATTAGACGCTTTTTTAGGTTGAATGATAATTTACGAACCGCTAATCTGTATATGCAGCATTCGGAATTTTTGTAAATTGATCAAAAGATAAGGGATTTAAATGACCAAAGTTGTCATCACTGATGAGCAGAAAAAAGCTTTAGAACATTTTTTAGATGAAAACCGACCAGCCGAGTTGATTGGGACTTATCTATGCTTTATCGAAAATAAGTTTGAATTACATCCCGTCCTCTTTCCAAAAGATAAAATCATTTATCAAAGCACTGAAGATGCCATCCGCCGTCTGGAAAGTGAAAATAAACTTTGGCATGAAACTGAAATTAAAATCAGTTTTGGGCAAGCCAGCGTCAACGACGAAACGACTAAAATTTATATCTGTCCTTTCACCGGTAAAGTGTTCGGAGATAATACCCATCCTAACCCTCAAGACGCTATCTACGATTGGGTATCAAAATGTCCAGAAAATACTGAACGTGCTGGTGGTCTTCCCGTCAAGCGATTTTATGTTTCCGAAGACGCTGAAGTCATCAGAAACTACATAGATAAAGCTAAAACTAAAAAAGAGCCGATCAAGAAAGTCGTCTACTCTTCAGTCTTGAGTGGAAAATTGTTCAACACTAAAGCCGCTGTCTTAGAAGATTTTAAGAAGAACTACCTTAAAAAACTCTCTCTGATGGAAGTGCAAAATCAAAACAAATATAAGATAGAAGATCATTTTCTGGAATTTATTCAGAAGCAGTTAGTTGAAGATAAAATTACCGCTTTCGTCGAAGCGCTAGCTGAATTTGATACATTTATGCCTTATGTTGAGAGATGGATCGAGGCCGAAGACTAATTCCTCAGAAGCACTATCGCACTTCCTCAGCAAATGAAACTTTCGAGCTGGGCCGAATCATCGGAGAGAACCTCCCTCCTCATGCTATCATTGGACTCTTTGGTGAACTGGCTGCCGGAAAAACGACATTGATTAAAGGACTGGCATTTGGAGCAGCTCAAATCGACCCCTCTCACATTCAAAGCCCTACGTTTACCTATTTGAATATCTATAGAGGGACGACCGCTATCTTTCACTTCGACCTCTACCGCCTGCGAGATATCGATGAGTTCTTAAGTATGGGGTTCGATGAATATTTTGATGCAGAAGGGATATGTGTTATCGAGTGGTCTGAACGGATAGCCCCCTATCTGCCAAAAAATACGCTCCGCATATTCCTTGAACATGTAAACAAAGACGAACGACTGATCACAGTTGCAGATTAGTAGCCGTTCACGCAGATTAAGGAAACAGATGTCTCGGGCTAAATTTATTAAAACAGCAGTTTCTTTAAAAGACTATCCCACCATACGAAGCGAATCGGGCCGCCTCCTCCCTGAGGTCGCTGTCGCTGGCCGTTCGAATGTTGGGAAGTCAAGTTTGTTGAATCACATCTTCTATACGAAGCATCTTGTTAAAACCTCATCGGTTCCAGGAAAGACACAAGCACTAAATTTTTTCAACATGGAAGATAAGCTTGCCTTTGCAGACCTTCCAGGTTACGGCTATGCTAAAGTCCCCGCAAGTATCAAGAAACAGTGGGGACCGATGGTTAAAACTTATTTGGAAAAGAGAGAGACCCTCAAACTGATTTTACTGCTCCTCGATATCAGACGAATTCCAAACGATGACGATCTCTTATTAGTGGATTGGGTTGCATCGCAAGAAAAAGCGATGATTTTAGTCCTCACTAAAGTCGATAAAGTCAATGCGCAAGAACGAAAGAAAAATACCGAAAAGATTCTCAGCGCCTTGGGGGCAGGTAACATCCATTATGTCTACTTTTCTACAACGAAAAATATCGGTAGAAAAGAGCTTTTAGCATTAATTCAAGAAGCAATAAGAGATGAAAATGACGGACATCAATAAGCAAAAGTTTGCCTGTATCGACTGCGAAACCACTGGACTCGATGCACAATTGGATCAGATTATCGAAGTGGCCGTGATTATCTTCGATGGGGAGCGGGACTTTGAGCAGTGGGAAAGTTTAATCGACCCAGAATGCCCCATTCCCGAATCGTCGATAGCGATTCACCACATCACTCAAGAAATGGTACAAGGCAAACCAACGATCGCCAAAGTTCTGCCGGAAATCTTGAAGTTGATCAACAGACATATTATTATTGGTCATGGAGTTCATTTCGATATCGAGCTCCTTGCCGTTGCTGCGGAAAAGCATAATATTCCCTGTACACTACGGCAAAACCGTTATTTAGACACTTTACGCATGGCCCGTCTTTATGGAGAATCCCCTGTAAATTCTTTAGAACAGCTCAGAAAACATTTCAATATCCCTCAAGAAGGAGCTCATCGAGCAATGAGCGATGTGATCGTCAATAGGGAAGTTTTCAGGATGCTTGCAAAAGAACATAAAACGACTGAACAACTCTTCCAAGTTTTGTCCAAACCAATTTTCATGGCGACAATGCCCTTAGGCAAACACAAAGGACGCCTTTTAAAAGAAATTCCCTTGCAATATCTCCAATGGATGGTGCATAAAGATTTTGACCAAGATTTAATCTTCTCTATTAAAACCGAGTTAAAACGACGGAAAAAAGGAGATCAATTTGGGCAGTCAACAAATCCTTTTCTAAACTTATAAGTTGGTACTCCTATGAAACAAGAAAAACACAGCGATATAGAAAAAGGTTCATTTACAATCAAAGTGGCTCTTGCAGAAATGCTCAAAGGAGGCGTCATCATGGACGTCACAACGCCGGAACAAGCTAAAATTGCTGAAGAGGCTGGCGCTTCTGCTGTCATGGCCTTAGAACGCATCCCATCGGATATACGCGCGCAAGGGGGTGTTGCAAGGATGTCCCACCCTGAACTGATTGAAAAAATTCGAGAATGCGTCTCCATTCCAGTCATGGCTAAATGCAGAATCGGCCACTTTGTTGAAGCTCAAATTCTATCAGCTCTGCAAGTCGATTTCATTGATGAAAGCGAAGTGCTGACGCCCGCGGATGAGGAAAACCACATCGATAAAAACGCTTTCACAGTTCCTTTTGTCTGCGGTTGCCGAGATTTAGGCGAAGCTCTTAGAAGAATTGGCGAAGGGGCTGCTATGATACGGACAAAAGGTGAAGCTGGCACAGGAAATATTGTAGAAGCTGTGAGGCATATGCGCGCTGTCAATAGAGATATTCGACGCATTCAAACAATGGAACATGCTGAATTGATGGCCGAAGCAAAGCGCCTTGGAGCCCCTTTCCATCTGATTGAACAGGTCGCAAAGACAGGGGTTCTCCCCGTCCCGAATTTCGCAGCAGGCGGCATCGCCACACCTGCTGATGCAGCGTTGATGATGCAGCTCGGAGCACAAGCCATTTTTGTAGGATCGGGCATTTTTAAATCCCAAGACCCAGCCCCACGCGCAAGAGCGATCGTTGGAGCAGCAGCCTATTATCAAGATGCTGAGATGTTAGCTCATATCTCAAAAGGCTTGCTCGATGGGATGAAAGGCATTGACATCAGACAGCTAAGAAAAGAGGAGTTGCTCGCGCAACGTGGATGGTAAGATGAAAGTTGGTGTCTTAGCGTTGCAAGGAGATTTCTCAAAACACATTCAGATGCTTCAGTCGATGGGAGTTGAGGGGATTGAAGTCCGAACGCCTCGGGACCTCGAAGAGTGTGAAGGGCTGATTATCCCTGGAGGCGAGTCAACGGTCATCATGCGGCAAATCGATTTCATCCATCTCAGAGAACCCTTAATCAATTTTGCTAAAGAAAAACCTATTTTTGGGACTTGTGCCGGACTGATTATCCTCTCAAAACAAGTAGAAGGTGTCCCTTATAAGACTATTCCCTTATTAGACATCGAGATCAAACGCAATGCTTTTGGAAGCCAAGCAGACTCTTTTCATGCCTTCATCGAGCTTGAACTTCAGCCTAACCATCCGATGACCTTTCCAGCCTATTTCATTCGTGCTCCCCGCATCGTCGGACAAAATAAAGATGTTCAAATCTTAGCAACGTTGAAAGGCGAGCCGGTCTTAGTACGGCAGAAAAACACTTTAGGCGCTTCCTTCCACCCGGAACTGACAGACAACCCTCTGATCCACCAATACTTCATCAACATGATCCATACTTCCGGTATTTACAAGTAAGCTCTTTCCGTGATATACCGGCATCTAATTAATTCTTACTATGTTTGTCACGATGAAGCTCCATTTGCGGCCAATTTTACCACTCCTCGCACAGAGTCTGCTGCTTCTTATCGGCAGCGTCATCTGCTGCTGCAGCTCCGGACCCCGAGCCCTCGCCTTAGAAGTCCCAGAAGCTGCTCTTAATCAGGCTGCACACACGGCAATAGAAGGTTCCTCGTTAGAAACAACAGAGTATATTCCCAATGACTGGTGGAGCATCTTTCAAGATGAGCAGCTCACCACCTTCATTTTAACCGCTTTTGAAAGAAACCCCTCTCTACAAGCTGCTGAAGCGAATATCCGCTTAGCAGAAACCAATGCTGCCCGCGCGCGCGCGCCATTGTTCCCCAATATCCTATGGGGGGCTGATGTACTGCGCGAGAAATTGAGTGAAACGGGACTCATCCCATTCAAAACACAAGGCTCTGCTCTGCCGCAGACCAATCTCCCTCCCGGGGCAGGGACAGTTTTGGCTGAACAGGGAGGCGCGGTGGGGATTCCGGTGTATTTCACACAATATGAGACAGAATTCAGCCTCACCTATGAATTCGATTTCTGGAGAAAAAATCGCAATACCCTTTTAGCAGCGATCAGCCAAGAGCTTGCCAAAAAAGCGGATGAAGCTTTCGTCCGCCTACAGCTTGGAACAGCGATAGCAAGTTGTTACTTTCAACTTCAGATCGATTATCGAAGACTTGAGATCGCCGAGGCGTTAGTAGAAAATAAACGGCGCTTTCAAGAAGTAGTACAGAGCAGGGTTCAAGGGAATGTAGACTACAATGCATCCTATTATAGTTCTCAAGATAATGTTGCCATTGCCAAACAATCGTTATTGAATAGACAAAGGGACATTGCGATTCATGAAAATGAGCTGAGAGCCTATCTAGCAGGATCCTTCGATGAACCCATTTTCAATGAATTCATCTCCAACCAGAAACTCCCCATTGTTCCCTTGCCTAATGATATCCCTCTCCACTTGATCTCAAATAGACCGGACATCCTCTCGCAGCTTTGGATGATTGAATCGGCCGGCAAATCCATCGATGTCGCGAGAGCAGGTTTTTATCCCGATTTTAACATTGCTGCCTTATTTGGTTATCAAACGATTCATTGGAAGGAATTGTTCAATTGGCCCAGTTCATATTTCAGCGTCAATCCGGCAGTCACCCTGCCAGTCTTTGATGGGGGCCGTTTAATCGCTAACCTACGGGGCAGCGAAGCCAATTACGATCTCGCCATTTATCAATACAATCAACTGATCTTAAATGCTGTGAAAGAAGTATTGGATGCTCTTGCGATCTTAAGGAATTCAGAAGAGCAGCTGGGGGAATTCAAAAAACAGGTCAAATATCAATCAGAACAACTAGAACTCACTCACCAACGTTTTATGCATAGCTTAAATTCAGCTCTAGAAGTATTAATCAGCGAAGCAAACCTCTTAAATAATCAAGAGCAAGAAATCGTCGCCTTGGGAAATACGATCCAAGCCGTCATCGCCTTAATCAAAGCCTTGGGAGGTGGATATGGATCCTGCTAAAACGCCGCCAACAAATGCAGATGAGCCCTCTACCGACAACTCTCAAGGAAATCAGCAGACAGAGGAAAAACCAGCAGAATCAAATCATATTCGAAATCATGCCCGCTCACCGACATTGTGGATGTTCACCCTCTTTCTCCTTATTGTAGGGGGAGCCTGGCTGGCCTATTGGTTCTTCTACCTCCAGTACCACCAACACACCGACGATGCCTATGCGAATGGAAATAAGGTCAGCATCAATTCAGCAGTAACAGGAACTGTCATTGCATTCTATGCTGATAATACCGATTTAGTCGAAGAAGGTCAGCTCATCATCCGGCTGGACCCGACAGACTACCGGATGAAATACGAAAAAGAACTCGCGTCCCTTGCCAACACCACCCTGCAGGTGAGGCAGCTTTATGATAACATCCTCGTCAGCATCGCCAACAGAGAAAGTAAAAAGGCTTTATTGGATAAAGCACAATTTGACTACGACAATAGAAAGCAGCTCATTCAAACCCATGCTGTCACCAATGAAGACTTCATCCATTCTAAAGACGATCTCCTAGTTGCACAACTGGCTCTTAAGCAAGCAGAATATCAGCTCCAAATGTCCATCGATGCGGTTGGAGAAGTCACACCAGACAAGCACCCGATGATTGAACAGCAGAAAGGAAACGTCCGTACTGCTTTCTATGATCTTACCCATTGTTCCATTTATGCTCCAACGACAGGGTATGTGGCTCAGAGGGCTGTCAATGTGGGAGAAACCGTCAGCACGCTGCGCAATTTGATGGCCATCATCCCGATCGACTACGTTTGGGTCGACGCCAATTTTAAAGAAACTCAGCTGACCTATATGCGGATAGGACAGCCGGCTACCGTCTGGTTCGATCTGTATGGCTCTTCAGTAAAATATGAGGGAAAAGTACTTGGCATTGCTTCAGGTTCAGGGAGCGTCTTCTCTCTCATCCCCCCTCAGAACGCTACAGGAAATTGGATTAAAATCGTTCAAAGGCTGCCTGTTCGCATCAGCCTGGATCCCAAAACGGTCAAAGACTACCCCACAAGACTTGGAATCTCTGCTGAAGTTGATGTCGACATCACCAATCAAGATTTACCTATGCTCGCTCCCATCCCTTCTACCAAATTGGTTGACTCCACAAAAGTATTTGAAATCGACCTTAAAGAGGTTGAGGCACTGATGGATGACATCGTATTAAGAAACCTCGGATTGAAAAAAGATTGATAAGCTATGGCACAGCAGTACGAAAAAGGGAGTAAACTATTCCTACTGAATTTCGCCCTTGGCTTAGGCACATTCATCCAAATCTTAGACACCTCTATTGCCAACGTCGCCATTCCTTATATTGCCGGCAACTTAAGCGTCAGCACCGATGAAGGATCTTGGGTCATCACCTCCTTTTCAGCGAGTAATGCGATTGTCCTCCCACTCACTGGCTGGCTGGCGAACTACTTCGGAAGAGTCCGCCTTTTTGTCTGGTCTCTCGTTCTCTTCGCCTTGACGTCGTTCCTATGCGGCCTCGCATCGTCTTTGACAATGCTCATATGCTTTCGAGTTGTGCAAGGAGCCGTTGCAGGTTCATTAATCCCGCTCTCTCAAAGTTTGATTATGTCAAATAACCCGTCTGATCAACGAGGCTCTGCCATGGGTTTTTGGGCAATGATTGTCATTGTCGCCCCCATTTTAGGACCCATCATAGGAGGATATCTCACTTACGTCTATTCTTGGCCATGGATCTTCTTCATCAACGTCCCTATAGGCCTTTTTTCAGCTGTTGTCGTCGGAATTATGCTTAAAGGGAAAGAGAGTGAAATCAGGCGCGATCCCATCGATTGGGTTGGCTTATTCCTTCTATGCATCGCCGTGGGCGCCCTGCAAATCCTTCTCGATAAAGGCAAGGATCTAGATTGGTTCGAATCCAATATCATTATTTCTTTGGCCGTGATTTCGACAATTGCAACGTTTTACTTTGCCATCTGGACCTACTTCCAGAAATTCCCAATCGTCGATTTTTCTTTTTTTAGGAACCGCAATTTTGCTTTGGGAACGGTCGCAACCACACTCGGCTATTTAGTCTATTTTAGCAGCACGGTGACCCTGCCCCTTTGGCTCCAAACAGAGCAAAACTACATCCCTACTTGGGCAGGGATTGCTATTGCCCCTGTAGGATTCGTCCCTTTCCTTCTCTCGACAACCGTTGGCAAAAATCTTTATCGCTTTGATCTGAGAAAAGTTGTCGCATTGAGCTTTTGCCTCTTTTCAATCAGCCTATTTTATCAAGCCAATTTCACAACACAGGTGAACATTCAAGATATTATGTGGGCAAGGTTTCTACAAGGATTCGGTCTCGCCATCTTCTTCTTGCCGCTTCTTCAGCTCTCCTTAGGGGAGATCCAAAAAAAAGATTATGCCAGCGCCAGCGGAGTATTCAACTTCATCCGCATTCTAGTGGGCAGCGGATTTGGCACCTCTCTTTCTATTGAGCTGTGGACCTGGATGGAGATTTTTCACCACAGCCGCTTGGGAGAATCGATCTCATCTTATCAAAGTGAGGTCACAGCTTTTTATCGCTATCTTTCCAATCAAGGGACTGCTTTCAATGATGAGGTGATTCGACGGGTGATCGACCAGAATGTCGAACAGCAAGCCTTCATGCTCTCTACTAACGACCTCTCCTGGCTGGGTGCTTGGTTGTTTTTAGCCATGATCCCAATCATCTTCCTCTGCAAAAAGGTACAGGGATCCAATAACGGCAAATCCGTGGCCGCCGAGCATTAATATCTAACCATGAAAATTTTTAACCTTTCATGGTTAGGTACTAACGTCAGACAAGATAATTCTTGCTTTCAATTTTTTAGCCTGTATAATTCTATATTCGTTAAATTTGCAGTGAAAGAAAAAAATGAAAAATCCAGTATTGTTTACTCCTAAAGAAGAAAAGATAAGAAAAAGGTGGTTTTTTTGGCAGATTACAATCCCGACTATCGTTCTAATGCCTTTTTTATGCATAAATCAGATTACAAGCTTTATTTTACTTACTTTTTTTGTATTTAACTCTTTTATACCATATATTTTTGCATATCGCAACTTCGAAACAGCTTATTTATTTTCTTACATAATTATTGCCCCAGCTGCGTTAGCGTTTTGCGCTCTACCAACACTTCAATTCTTACTATTTATTTTTTTTAGATATGATAACATTTCATTAATTATTTCATTCTTCGCGATACCGGTTCTTTATTTCATATGGCTGATTTACATCAATTGTAGATTAATAAAAATTAACGCAATCATCAAAAATAGAATTTTACCAACTGTCGAATAACAACATCAAGAAAGAGAAAATGGAAAAATCAGCCTCGTTCACTCCTGAAGAAGATAAGTGGGAATATTCTGAAGATAAAATCATTATTAGAAATGTTCTTGATTGTGAATGCTATCAGGGCTATATCAAAGAACGGATAATGGCCGATTATTGTGAAAAAGATGAAGATATCTGCAAATACGGCAATATGTGGATTATCAATATTACAAAGCACAAGCAATCTGGTGTTGACTCCGATTGCCTTTTAAGAGCTCAACGTAGAAAAAGATCCCCTCAGGAAATACGAGCTTGTTGTAATAGTTGCAGTACATGTGCACAAGCTGCTGCTGGAATTTGCGCGTGTCTTTCGGCAGGTGCTGGCTGCGTGGGCGGAAATTGGACAATGCTTGGATGTACTATTGCTTGCACAAATTTTGTTGAAGATTTTAGACGACAATGTGAGAATGGTTGCCATAATGATCTTGAGAGACCTTGGGAAAACTTTGAAACATGGAAAGATGAGTACGAAAAAAGATACAGGTTATGTCCTAAACCTCCAACCAGATGTCCATAGTAGATTAAATCTTCAAATATGTCATCGAGAGCAATGTAATAGTATAATTGAATTAAAATTGTCTGGTATTATAAGTATTCTTTTTTTTGTTATTTAAAAAATTGTTTGTCTAGAATGAGAAAATAGGAGGTGAGTCGTGCAAAAAATTCTTTGCTTTATGTGTTGCGTTTTCTCTTTGGCTTTTTGTGCGGAGAGCGATTGGAAAGATTTTTGGTATAAAGGGATAACTTATTTTCATCAAGAGCAGTATCAAGAAGCCTCTCTAGAATTTGATCAAGCTGTGTTACTCATGTCAGAAGAAGATCTAGATCTTCACCCTTATGTCTTAACTTATCGAGCTGATGCTAATTATCAACTTCGTAATTACTCAAGAGTCCTTCGAGATACAGAAATCGCGCTAAGATCAAAACACCTTACAGATTATGAACGTTTTGTATGTGGTTCAAAAAGAGTCGGCGCATTTAATATTCTAGGTAATGAAAAAGCTGCAGTAAAAGAGTATAAAAAATATATCGTTGACTGCCCTCTTTTTCCTAAAAAGGAGTTTTCTAAAGACAAAATCACTATTAGAAACATGCCCGATTCTGAATGTTATAAAGAAGCCGAAAGAATGTATCTTAGAGAAGAGTACTGTGAAAAAGACGAGGATATTCACGAATATCACAATATGTGGATTGTCGATATAACAAAACAAAAACGCACTTCTTCTTCTCAACCCTAAAAAACTCTTTGGGTCTTGTTTAAGAAAGTTGATCGCAGACAATGAACCGCCGTAATTTGAAGTGGTAAAACAGTAACTCCAAAAAATAATCTTTCCCATCAACGATGAGGTTGACTTGTCTGCCCACAAAGGCAAATCCATGCCCAAGCTCTAAGAGAAATCTTTGAATATGATCTACGAGTCCTTTCTCTAGCTCCTTTTCTCTATAATCTTTATCTAATGTCAGAAAGGAGAAGTTATAGGGATCTTTCATCAGCTGCAGTGCTAAATCTGATTGCAGTTTGGGCAGGGTCTCCTTAAAATTTGTCACTGCCCTCCCTTGACGGCTATACAAATCAGACTCGATCCACATGAGGAGCATATTCCGACTCCACCCATTCTCGATCACCTGCTGACTATACCAAATACGTTGTTCAAGACTATCAACTTTCTGCATAAGAGCAATATTGTGCCCCCATGGAATTTGCGAAACAGCTGTTTCATAAATTCCTCCAGGATAACATTCTGAAAATTGCCGCATAAATTGCAGATTTCTTAGAGAGAATCCGGCTACTCCAGGAAAGGAAGATCCTAAGTCTTTTGCGATTTTTTCTATCGTTTTTGCACCCCAACCTTCTAAGGAAACTTTTTCTGACAACATTTTCCCAATGCGCCAATAAAGCCCGGTAAGTTCCTTGGTGATGGACATTGCCGCTTTGAGTTGCGATTCTTGAATGTCCTTCTTGATTTGTTCTAAAAAATTAGCGTAGCTCTTAGGGTCGATGATGTCGTTCTTCTTTGCATTCATTTAACACCCCTAGAATAGTGATTCGTCAGTTTTATTCAGATAAGTTATTGCTCGTTGAATAGATTTTCGAAAATGTCTTTGTTCTCCTCATTACACATCAAATCATTAAATGGAAAATGGGAAGGGAGTTTGATCTCGATCAGATCATGATCTCCCACAGTTTTTTTAGAGTGTGGGGGCTGTTCAATACTGTCTGATTTTACTGAATTGCTTTTGTTCATAGGCCGCTGCCCTTGGTTATCTTCCAACGTAGTTGGTTTCAATCCATTGGCGGTAGACTCCACTTTGGACGTTTTCTATCCATAGAGGGTTTTGAATAACCCAGTCGATCGTTTCTCTGAGCCCTTCTTCAAACGTTCGACTCGGCCGCCACCCAAGCTCGCGAGTGATTTTAGAACAGTCAATGGCATAACGCAAATCATGGCCTGGACGGTCTTTGATAAACGTGATCAACGCTTGCAGTTCTGTTAAAGGAGCTTGTTCGATCGTACTGATGATGTCGATGATCTTGTGAACGAGGTCGATGTTGCGCCATTCAGCGCCTCCTCCGATATTGTACGTCTCCCCTTTTCTCCCTTTCTTCAGCAGCAGATAAAGAGCTGACGCATGATCGTCAACATGGAGCCAATCACGAACATTGACGCCTTCACCATAAATGGGCAGAGGCTTCCGATTCAATGTGTTCAGGATCATGACAGGAATCAACTTTTCAGGAAACTGATAAGAGCCATAGTTGTTGCTGCAGTTCGACAAGCACGTTGACAAGCCATAAGTATGGGTATAAGCTCTGACAAGATGGTCAGATGCTGCCTTAGAGGCTGAATAAGGAGAATTCGGCTGGTAAGGAGTCTCTTCAGTGAAGACGCCTGTCGGACCGAGCGATCCATAGACTTCATCAGTAGAGACATGATGGAAGTGAACGTGAGGGTGTTTTCGGACGGCTTCCAGCAGATGGAATGTTCCAACGATATTTGTTTCAATAAACGCCTGAGGCCCTAAAATGCTTCGGTCCACATGGCTTTCTGCCGCGAAATGAATCACAGTATCAATTTGGTGTTCAGAGATCAGATCTTGGACGAGAGATTGCTGTCTGATGTCTCCATGGACGAAACAATACCTCGGATCGTTCTCAACAGATCTTAAGTTCTCGAGGTTTCCAGCATAGGTCAATGCATCGAGATTTAAGCAGAGTCCTTCAAACTGTGTTTGAGAAGACAACAGATAGCGGATGAAAGCCGAACCGATGAAACCTGCTCCTCCGGTCACTAAAATGTTTCTAACTGCTCTTTCCATCATTAAACCTTTTGGTGTGAAGAATAATAATCATGCGCATGGACAAGATAATCCCTGAGGGCTTCTTGCCAAGGTTGAGGGGCATAACCTAAATAACGTTCGATTTTTTCTGTGCTTAAAGTAGAATATAGCGGTCTTTTGGCTGGTGTAGGGTATTCATCAGTAGAGATAGGGGTGATACTCTCAGTTTTGATCGGATAGTTCAGCTCTCTGGCTTGGCGGTTAATTTCCACTGCAAGTTGATGCCAGCTTGTTTGACCGGTATTGGCGAAATGAAATATTCCTTCTGCATCGATCAGATCAATCGCTGCTTGAGCAAGGTCTTGGCAATAAGTCGGACGTCCAACTTGATCAGCGACAACGCGCAGCTGATCTCTTTCCTGCATCAATTTGAGCATCGTACTCACAAAGTTCTTTCCAGGAAACCCAAATAACCATGACGTCCGAATCACACAGGCTTTTGGATATTCGTTGAGGAGTTTAACCTCGCCTGACCATTTCGTCATCCCATACGCATTCACGGGGCTGCAGGGATCCTCTTCACAGTAAGGGCTCGTCGCCTCGCCATTAAAGACATAGTCGGTAGAAAAATGAATGATCTTCACACCGTGCCTCTTACCAACGACGCCAAGGTGATAAGGTCCCACCGCATTGGCTAAAGCAGATTCTTCAATTTCTGTTTCTGCTTTGTCCACTTGAGTGTAGGCAGCGCAATTGATCACATGTGTAAATTTCCCGTCGTCGATGCAATCCGAGAGAGCATTAAGATCGGTAATATCCATTTGATTGGCGTTCAATGCAACGAAAGGAGCCGCTTTCTCTAGAAGGAGTCGCTGCACATGGGATCCTAACATGCCGGAAGCGCCGCAAATGAGTATTTTGATCATGACTGGCACCTAAGCAGCTGTTCAATCTCAAGGAAAAATGGGGCCTTCTCATCACGTTCAGAGACGATAGCTTCTTGGATGGGCCACTCGATCTTGATTGTGGGGTCATTCCAACGAAACCCTTTCTCAGACCTCGCATCATAGGGAGTGCTCACTTTATACATCACATGAGCCTCATCGCTTAACACACAGAAACCGTGAGCGAACCCAACCGGAATGTAAAGTTGTTCATGCGCAACATCGTCAAGGATGACAGCCTCCCATTGCCCGTAGGTAGGGGAAGCTGGACGGATATCTACCGCCACATCAAAGATTTTTCCTATCGCAGCTCTGACAAGTTTAGCCTGTCCAGGAAAGGATTGAAAATGCAGGCCGCGAATACATCCTTTTTGCGAATAAGAGTGATTATCTTGTGAGAACGGGCAATCAATCCCCATTCTCTCATAAGGCAACTGCTGAAAGGTCTCAAGAAAGAAACCTCGGCTATCTCTAAAGACTTTTGGTTTGATTAATTTAAGCCCTTGTAGGCGAAGGTCAATGATTTCCATACATGCCCCCTTTTTCGACTAGAGCCATCAGGTAACGTCCATAAAGACTTTTTCCTAGCTGCGTCGCTAATACTTTCAATTGGGCCTTAGAGATGAAATTCTGATGATAAGCAATCTCTTCTAATGAGGCGATGCAATGACCTTGTCGCTCTTCAATCACTTGGACAAATTGACTTGCCTGCATGAGACTTTCATAGGTGCCAGCATCCAGCCAAGTATATCCACGTCCCATGATTTGAACCGTTGCTTGGCCCCGTTTGAGATACTCTTGGTTGACATCGGTGATTTCAAGTTCCCCTCGTGGTGAAGGGGTCAAATTCTTTGCAATCTCAACAACTTGGTTGTCATAAAAATAGAGTCCGGTGACAGCAATATTTGATTTTGGTTGTTTGGGCTTTTCTTCAATAGAGAGGATTTTCCCCTCTTCACTAAAATCAACGACGCCATAACGTTCAGGATCTTTCACTTCATAACCAAATAGCGAGGCTCCGACTTTCTGTTCGCAAGCTTTTTTAAGGAGCATGCTGAGATTGCTCCCATAGAAAATGTTATCACCAAGAATCAAACAGACAGAATCCTGGCCGATGAAATCCTTCCCAATGATGAAGGCTTCAGCGAGTCCGTTGGGTTGGGGTTGCTGAGCATAGCTGATATTGAGTCCAAGCTGAGAGCCATCTCCCAATAGCCGTTGAAACAAGGGCATATCGCCAGGAGTGGAGATGATCAATATCTCTTGAATATGAGCAAGCATTAACACTGATAAAGGATAATAGATCATCGGCTTATTGTAGACGGGAAGGAGCTGTTTGGTGACACCAATTGTCAGCGGGTACAAGCGAGTTCCGCTTCCGCCTGCTAAAACGATCCCTTTCATGCAAAACCTCTTCAATCAAAAACCATGTAATCTACACATTTTCACACAAAAAAATGATTCGGTGTTGAAAGAGTCTAAATGTCTTCGAAGATTTTGTCAATCCAGATCACAGATAGGCAGGATAAGCGACAACTCACAGATGTGCAAGATAAACGACAGAACAGGATATGCAGGATCGCAAGCGGCAGGATAGACAGGATAGGTAGGATAAAGATGATAAAATAGGATCGATTTTTTTTCTATTCGATGTTTGTCTGATTTTTCCCATCATCTTACTTATCCTGCCGCGAAGCGATCCTGCCCATCCTGTTTTGTCCTTTATCCTGCTTATCTGTGATCTACATTGACACATAAATCCAATAATTGCATTGTTGTCGGCTAAAACCATTTTTTAAGATGGAGGCCGTTGAAAATGCGTTTATTCACTTTTATCATTTTTGCGATCACTTGCTGCTTATATGGCCAAGAAGAGGCTGCAGAGAGCGATCCATTCATATCCTCTTTAGTTTCGACACAAAGCTTATTGCCAACTGCCGTTCAATCCGTCTCCACCGTTTCAGGGGAATGGCTCAACTTCTCGACCGACCTCGTTGTCGCTGGACCAGAACCGATCGTCCTGAACCGCACTTATGGTCCAAACGGCGGCAGCGGCAGCAGGCTCGGCTGCTGCTGGGATTTCAATCGGGAGCATCCCCTGTTGATCCGCAACAGGAGGTCAAAGAAAAAGTTGGTCGCTAGTTATAGGCAATCGTCAGGGGTGACGACAATCCATAAAGGGAGCAGCGAGGAGGATGAAG
>JAGVJP010000016.1 GCA_020051075.1 Parachlamydiales bacterium | reverse complement strand
GAAAGATGGGGCAGGATAGTTTGTTATTCAGGGGGTAGTGGCTTGACGAAGTTATGAAAATAGCCCCTTTTTTTACCACAATTCACCCCTTTGCGTCTTTGCGGTTAATAGAAGTTAAGGACCACTCTGCAATCACAGATTTTTGCATTCTCACATCTCGTTAAATCAATCATCTATGAAAGATGTGAATAGCGATCGTAATTACAAAAAATTTATCAATAAAATAAAAAGCATTAACAATAATTAGCTATAATTTAGTTAGTGTTAGATATGTGTGAAATAGTTTTTGTTTGACCTAATGAAGGTTGAATCTAAAATCATTAATTGGGGGTTATATGGCAGGAAATTTAGGCAGTGTTGGGGATGGAGGAATGGTATTCTTACCTCCTGGTATGGAAAATATCGCTGAAACATATGAAGCAGCCGCAAGGGCTGAGTCTGGTAATGATGTTGCTAAAGCATATTTAAAGACATTAGAAGACTTACTCGGGGATTATAGACCTCTTGTCACTCATTTACATACGTTTAAGGGGAGAATCACCTATCAAGCTACCCATAAAATGGGCTTTATTTCGTTTGTCAGATTTTTAATTAATAAGACCCAGTGGTTTAATACAGAGAGAACTGCTCAAGAAGAAATGCGTGAGAATATAAATAATAAACACGATCGTTTAATTCCTCTGCAAGGACGTCTGGCAGACATGATCTCTCAAAACCAGATAGACCAGGCAACGGTTCAGGAGATTGAGGGGGTAAAAGCATTAATCGAACGTATTGAGGCAAACCCATTGACAGCAACGGGTGAAGAAATTAATTCAATATTTCGGACGATTCACGCAGTCACTGAAAAACTTTCTCCTGAAGATGTTGAGCAAGCCGTCTACCACGAATTGGAAATGGAAAACTTTGGAGAACGTTTAAATAGAATGGACCAAGAATCTTGAGGGGTCATTGCCTTTCTTGGTTGATTAACTCATACAGTTCGGTGCCGGAATAGGCTGTGACACCCACATCGCGCAGCCATGCCGACATCCCATAGCCCCATCGTGTGCGGCTTGTTCGCGTGTAGAAGATATCAAGCGGAACGGAAAAGAAGATGCCTTTGTCCTGGTAGATTTCATTGTTGATCACATCGTGACCATTCGTGTACGTATACCAGCACCCTAAGCGGAGTCCGCTTGGGAAGTAGCGCGAAATTTCTGTCCTCACACCATAGTCATTCGCGAGAAATTTTCCACCGCTCACTTTAAATAGAAGGCCTGTATCGCGCCAGTCGTAATAGAGATTCAAGAAAAATTGACTTCCGATGAACCTGACATAGTGAGGGACAAAACCATGAAGTTGTCTCACTTTGTCGGTGAACCCGATTCCTTCTGGTTTCCTCTTTTTAACCAGGGCTCCGGACATCCCAATGGCCCAGCTGGAGTTGACAGGGTAATAAAGCCATTCCGCGCCGACGCCGCCATATTCCTGTTCGAGGAGGCCGAGGGTAATACGCGTATACCATCCCTTTCCTATGTTCCACACTTTTTCGATATAGGCTTCATCGACGGTGACTGAGCGTTGCTGATAATAGCGGATGATATCAGTTCTGACATTGATCAGCTGAGAGGGGTTAAGTCGGTCGACGTCGTTTAATCCGTAGAGATCCGACAGGAAAAAATATCCTAAATTAACAGAATAGTAGATATCGTCGAATAAGAATCCGTTGACGGATAAGGTGAGGCCTAGAGCATATTTAAACTTACCGCGTGAGCTCCCGAATAGCGTTTGGGTTCTAGGGAGGAGTTCGATGTTCCACCATTCTTTGTGCCGTTTGTATAGCAGTTTAGAGTTGAAAAAGTCTGGCGAGGAGGCTTCTTGAAGAGGCGTCACGATGCTGAGCTCATAAGGTCCGATTTGCTGGTCTCGATATTGACGGAGCATAGCAGTGGAGTAGTGATATTCTTGAATATGCATGGAGAGCGTGTCGATGACGACGATGATCTGATCGACATTGTCAGGAGCTAACGCAGAAAGGATGGCGTCGAGTCGTTGTCGCACGATCCGTTCTTCGCGGTAGATGAGGTTTGTGACAACCAAGCGGAGGGTGAGGGATCCCTCTTCATCGGTCAGCCACACCTCTGAGAGGCGAAATCCTTGGCAGCCGAGAGCATAAGCAAAATCTTGGGCGATCACATCTTCTGGGCGTAGGTCATTGATGGGTTCCATGTTGACTGGAGCTTTATAAGGGAGGCAGTCATCGATTTTGGGGAGGAGGCCTTTGCTATAACCAAAATTATAAAAAGCTGAGACGGTAAAAGTAAACTCCTCGCCTCGGATGTAGGCAGCGGAGAAGTCTAACCCATCGAAGAGGCGGTATTTGACGCCGATGTGCCAAGGAGTGTATTTATTTCGTCCTTTAGGGTGCCTTTCTATCGTTTCATTCTTATATGGGATCGCATCGTATTCGAGCGAAAACGTCAAATTCTGCAGATATGCCCATTCCGATCTCCGGAAGGGCATCCAGGTCATCCCTCCAAAGAAACCATCGATACGGTTGACGCCATAACCTAAGCTCACTTCCATGTTCTGATCGAGGAAAACCTGTGTCAATACAGCATAATAGGCTTTGAATGCGCGCGTTCCGATGAAATCTTCCATCCCGATGGCGAAACCGGGAAGCTGATAGTGGCTTGCTTCGGCACTGAAGATAGAGAGTTTAAGGTTAGCACCCTTATCCGAGAAGTCGCCGAACCCCATAGGGGTTAGAATAGGGTCTTCAACCCCATTGAAGATACGGTAAGAGCCGGTGAGTTCTAAGAAATTGGTGAGTTGAAAACGGATATTATAATGAGTATAGGGATGGACCTGTCCATAGCCAATAGCGATTTCTCCCTCGTGCCCCATCCGCGCGGAAGGCATGCTGAAATAGCCCCCTTGAAGGAGGTGGTTATACATCACGGGAAATCTTTCATTGAGCCTTTGATTCCAATAGTCGACAATCATCAAGTCTTGAAAGAGGTTCGATTCATTATCTTCTTTTTCGTCGAAACAAAACAGCTCCTCGTCAAAGGCTGGGTTGTCGTCTAAGCCATCGTTTTCACTGTCATAGTAGTCTGAATCAGCAGAGGCTGAAATGATTGGATAGGTGCAAAGAAAGATTAAAGCGAGGATGCTCCATAGTCTAGAAATTGAGGGTAATGATAGAGTCATAAGAACTTATGGAAGCAGATAAATACAGAAATACCTTAAGAGAATAACGCCCTTAAATCTTTAAAGCAAGAAAGAAGGTGGATCGGCATAGCCTCTGGCGTTTTCGATATAGTCTTTTATGAAACCGGCATTTAACGGACCGGTGATCTGACCGAACATCTCTTCAAAAGCTGCAACATTAGTGCGAAGCCAGCAGGCTCTCTCCCAGGGGTCGTCGAATTCGTAGTCAGCATTCCTAATTCGATGTTCAAGATGGATAATATAAAATTCGTTAATTGCTGGGATGGAATGTTTTAAAATTGTTTTATGTTCAAGGCCACACTGTTTTGCTTCATCTAAATGATATTGGAAATATCCGATGAAAAGAATGCCGATGTTAGACATAAAAAAATCAGCGGCATCGACCTTGTCCCAATAAGATAAGCTCGACCATTCTGCGATGGATTGGAGTTCATTGACAAGCTGGTCTTTATAACTTAGAGGAGCTGGTTCATCTGCGGGCATCATCTTTCCAGAGTTGGGATATCGATTAGATCATCAATAGGATAGAATTCATCATCACTGGTTAAAATTCCAGGGTTTTTAGGAGAATTGCGGGGGAGTTCTTGATTAAAACAAAAGGTTGGATTAACTTTTTTTTATACCGATCTCTAGTTTTTCGAGCCTGTGCCCGTGCCCGGTATTCGCTGAATTTTCGGGCACGGGCACGGGCACGAAAAATGCCTGCATAATGGTGTAATGAAGGAGTTGTTGATATGGTCCATATAAAGATTAAAAAAGGACTCGATATCCCGATCAAGGGGAGGCCTCGAGATCTGCACAAGGGCTATTCTCACAGCAGCGACTCGACTCTCCTTCAAGAACCTTCTCTGATCGGACTCGATTTAACCCCTTTTGATGACGTAAAATTTCGTGTCCTCGTTCGTTTAGAGGAAACGGTGAAAATCGGACAGCCTCTCGTTGAAGATAAAGAGACTCCCGGCCGGTTTTTTGTTTCTCCAGCAGGCGGCGTGATCCGCGAAATTCGACGAGGATTGAAACGGCGGCTGCTCGATATTGTCATCGAGACAGCGAAGCATGAAGAGAGTGAACAGCATCCCATTCTTCCTCTCGAAGCGATGTCGAGGAAAGAGCTTGTCGAACGGCTAAAATTGGGAGGGGTATTTGCCCATATCCGGCAGCGTCCTTTCAATTTCCTTGCTCACCCTGACAAAGTTCCACGGAGCATCTTCGTCAAAGCGATAGAATCTGCGCCCTTCACTCCTCCAGCAGAGATGCAGGTGGCTGGGTATGAGAAAGAATTTCAGTACGGGCTTGATGCACTTGCTAAGATGACTGATGGTCCGGTCCATCTTGTCTATCGGACAGAGACGACAGCGTTTCCACTCCTTGAAGCAAAAGGAGTGGAAAAACACACTGCTGAAGGACCGCATCCCATTGCTAATGCCTCGGTTCATATTCAGCATATCGACCCTATCCGCTCGGCAGATGATATCATCTGGACATTAGATGCGCGTACAGTCGTGGCAATAGGATATTTTCTCCTCCATGGGAAAAATCTCATCCATCGGGTGATCAGTGTCGCAGGACCTGGCATCATTGAAGGAAGGGAAGGGTATTTTGTCGTGAGAGAAGGATTTCCCATCTCCAAACTCATCGCCAATCGCCTTCAAAGAGGGCATGTCCGTTTGATTTCGGGGGATCCTTTAATGGGACGTCAAGTTGGATCTGAAGATTTTCTCGGTTTCTACGATACGGCTTTCTGCGCGATAGCAGAGAATACGAAACGAGAATTTATGCACTTCTTTCGACTGGGAGCTCAGAAATATTCATTTAGCAGAGCTTATCTATCAGGCCATTTAGACAATGAGCACGAAGAGTATGACTTCACCACGAATCAGCATGGGGAGCATCGTCCTTTTATCGACAATACGTTATATGATGACGTGATGCCGCTCGACGTCTCAACGATTCACTTGGTTAAAGCGGTGATGGCTGAAGATTTTGATTTAGCCGCCGATCTCGGTCTGCTTGAGGTCGATGCGGAAGATTTCGCTCTTCCGAGCTTTGTCGACCCTTCAAAAATCGAGATGAATGAGATCATTAAAGGCGGCCTTCGCCGTTATGCCGCCACCCTCCTCAAGTGATGACAAAACTTGCATTTGTGTAAAAAATACAAGTGATGTATAATAAGGCCAACCGGAGGTCGTATTTATGTCTACACAACATCATCGCCATGATAAAGTTAGAGTTGTTATTGAATGCTCTTTAGATGAAAGAGCATGCATTAAAATGCTTGCAGCTAGAAAACACATGACGATTAGCGAGTATTTTCTCTCTATGGCAAAAGAGGAGATGGCTCCTAAGTCTAAGAAACCAAATAAAGAAACTCTTGCTGCGATGAAAGAATTAGATGAAGGTGAGGGTCACTCTTTCGATTCTCTGGATGATTTTTGGGAGCAGATGGGGATAGATCCAAATGCTTGATAAAAGGTTCTCCACGCGTTTCAAAAGAGATCTAAAGAGATATAAACACAGAAAAGAAGTTATTAAAGAGTTTAATGAAGTGTTAAAGCTTCTTTTAGCTGGGAAAAAATTGCCTGAAAAATACAATGACCATGACCTCTCCGGTAATTATTTGAATTATAGAGAGTGTCATGTGAAGCCTGATGTGCTGTTAATTTATAAGGCTGATGAACAGCTCCTCTATCTCCAGAGAATAGGCTCTCATTCCGAGCTTTTCTGATCCCCGAGTTTTTTGGTCCCTCATCCTCCCTATCCTTCTCATCCTGTGAAATTGACAAGATGGGAAGGATAGGATAGAGGCACTTCCATAAGCTCCTCTGCGTCTTTGTGCCTCTTGTGCTCCTTTGCGTTAAAAAAGGGAGAGACGTAAAATAGTTACAATTTGCGTAAATTCAGCTAGCCTTCCCAAAGAGGACTTGTTTGAAGATCGCTATGATGACAGCACCAATAAAGATCCCCGGTGCTGCAATCAAGAGTCCCAGGACTAACGCTGTCAGCACAACATACCGAATATGCTCTTGGCCGCTGATGATTTGGTTGAGATTGCGGATATAGTAGATGATCTCTGAATCAAAGAAATAGCCTGCAACGACGCCAATCAGCAATCCTCCTAACATGTTATTAAAGAATAAGAGGAGCAATCCCAAGACTAAGAGGATGTAAGTGATGACTTTCTCTTTATTCGATTTGGCATATTCGAATGAGAATTCCACCTTCTTAGATTGATTTGGTTGTTCTTCTTTCCCACCAGAAGATTGCTGAGAACCCTCTTTTTGGTTTTGTGATGGTTTATCACCGTTTGTCATAAGTTCCCCCAGAGATATGTAAAAATTTCTGAAATAAATTCTTATATATCTCTCATTGGAAAACGATGCAATCTTTTTTTTGACCAGCCGCTCTATCAAGCATAATTTTTATTGTAAATTTTTTAAATATCCGTTACAATGTTCTTTTAACATCGTAATTTTAATAAGGTTGAAATGTCATGATCAAACAGTGGTTGTCATTACTAAATTATATCGTTAGTGGTGCGATTATCGTCTTGCTTGTTTTCACCTGCTTGATCTGGATGAAAAGGCCTAATGAGATTGAAAGTTCAGAAATAAGATCAAAGAAAAGAGGCCTGCCTCAGCTGTCTTTTGAGGTGCCTCCTGAAGCTTATGAGAAGATTGATAGCCCTCTTTTAGCATTAGCGCAAGCGCCCCCAACGATGCAAATCCCCGATTTAAAGCAGCAGATGGTCTATTATGGCAGAAATGGACGGCCTGACGCACAATCAGATCAGACCGTGCTTCATTTTTCAACTATAGCCGATAAAACTGTCATTTCATGCAAGTCTCAAGAGAAACTTTATCTTTTCTACGACCGCTCTTCAACCCCTTCGCGGTATGTTTTCAGTCCGGACAATGCCCCCACTTCGCTTTGGATCGAAGCAGAACCCGTTGATAATGAAGTCCGAGTCAAAGTATTTTTAACCAATGATAAAGGGGAATTCATTAAAGAGCCTGCAAACTTTAAGGAATTTTCGCTGCCAGAAAAAGAACTGAATCGAGTTGCTGGCAATACTTGGGAGATCGGTACCTTCAAAGTTGATGGGACATTGCTTGCACGTCAAAAAGCTCGATGGTGCGGCCCAGATCGCTTTCTCGAACATCATGGAGGAGAAGAATATCAGCACACCATCGGCAAGCAGAGGATAGACTTCAGCGATGCTGATAACATTTATTCGGTATTTGTCAAAGTTGGAGACAGCTTGATTTGGGATGGCGAACACTGGAAGCCAGTGAATCCCGGGGAAGAATCTCTTGGCCACCCCCTGATGGTTGTAAAGAAAATCGATGATAGAATTACGGCTTTTGAATTATGGGATGTTGAAGGAAAAGGTAAAATTACATTAAATCTATTAAAATCAACTGAACCATGGACTGTACAAAACGGTCAGATTCTGCAGCCGATGTTTAAATTTGTCGGTGCAAAGACGAGAACGCAATCAGTATTTGAAATCAATCGCGAACGTGTGGTATTGAATCCTTCTGACTGGTTATTGCTGACTCCGAAGGGTTGGGTGAAGCTGAACACCGCAGGGGACATTGATGACTATGTGAAAAGGAAGAAAAATGGTACACTGTTTGTGTTTGAAGGGATTGAACGCAAAGATGAAAAACAGATGATGAAGGGGCTATTATATAGCCCTTCTAGACATGATTTCAGCCAGATAGAGATTCCTTTGCAATTAAATACCGGTAAAATGGTGGCTGCGAAAGACGTCAATGAGAATAAAGGCAATAAAAATGGCAAAGAGATGAGAGATCAAAGACAAAGTAAATTGGTTCCAGTACCTCGATTGGTACAAGCAAGAGAAAAAAATGCAGCCGAGAATACCTCTCCTCATCCGGCAGAAAAGACTTCTAACGCTTCTTCAAGCTCTCACCCTCCTAAACGATAAGGTAGATTGACATGACTAGACTTTCGAATTGGACGATTTTTTTACTTGTGCTTTCCTTACCCGCGCTGTCGCTAACGGCCCAATCAATAGCAGAAAAAAAAGCCCGTTTAGAATCCCGTCAAAGTGATCTCGATCAGGAAATGGACGAATTCCTGACGCAGCTCAACAAAGAGACGCTGGAGATCAGAGCTCAAATCAAAAGGCTCTACGACAAGGTATGGAACCTTTATCAATCTGATGCACCTCCTGAAGAGTATCAAAGCTTGATAGATAAAATCAAGCAAGAGCGTGCCTATCTGATCAAACAAGAAAACCGTTGGAGAGAACTCGCTGCCAGCGTTAACCGAACAGAGGGGTATGGTCTCTGGCACGCTCCAGACACATACTTAGAGCAGCTCATTATCGATTATGGTGCCCAAGATTATGTCTATTTAATTCCTCCAGAAATCGGCGGAATTAAAATCAGCATCGACTCCAATCTGCCTATTCCACGCGCTTCATGGGACGAGATGCTTGAACTGATTTTGAACCAGAATGGGGTCGGAATAGAGACATTAAACCCTTATTTAAGGCAGCTATACCTGATTAAAGAAAATCGCTCGAACCTGCACCTGATCACAAATGATCGTGAGGACCTCGAAGTCTTGCCTCCTACGACCCGCGTTGCTTTTATGCTTTCTCCTGAACCTTCTGAAGTCAAACGCTCTGTCGCTTTCCTTGAGAATTTTATCAATCATAACAACACTCTCTTACAGGTTCTAGGACGCGATATCCTGCTGATCGGACAAGTGAATGAACTGCTCGATCTTCTACAGCTCTACGACTTCGTCGCCACCAATAGAGGAGAGAAAGATTTTCGGTTGATTCCCGTCTTTAAAGCTCCTGCGGAAGAGATGGCTCGAATTGTCTCTGCCATCTTCGACCAGACGGAACAACCTGACGGCGGAGGAAGCCCCGGTGCGCGGCATGCAGAGAGCAATGGCTTAAAAATGATTGTTTTGGAAAGTATGTCGCAAGCGTTATTCCTCATCGGAACCCGTGAAGAAGTTCGCAAGGCTGAAGAAATTATCCGCGATGTTGAGAGTCAAATCGGCGGAGCAAGAGACAAAACAGTCTATTGGTATAGTGTCAGGCATTCCGATGCTGAAGAGCTGGCTGATGTGCTCTACCGGATTTACACGCTTATGGTTGGATCCGGCACTGGTTATGATTACGTTCCTTCAGGCGGAGGATATGGCCCAGGCGGTCCTGGTGGTCCAGGGTTTTTCAACGGACCTGGCGGAGGGATGATGCAGCAGGGTGGTCCGATGCAGGGAGGTCCAGGTGGTCCTCCAGGACAAGATGGCAACCGCGTTGTGGTGGTGGAGAATCAAAACCCGCCGCCTCCGCCGCCGATGCCACCGCCGCAGAAAGAGCCTCCTCTCTTGTTGTATGGACAAGAAGGCTACTATCAAGAAGGAGGGTATGTTGTCAACCCCGCGCCTGCTCAGCCGCGTGTTTTCACTGAAACGGAAGCAAATACGGACCGGGAAAATTTTATCGTTGATATCAAAACAGGCTCTATTGTGATGGTTGTTGAGCAAGATCTCCTTCCAAAGATCAAAGAGCTCATTCGAAAGCTTGATGTTCCCAAGAAGATGGTACATATCGAGACTTTGCTATTCGAAAAATTCCTCCATCGGGAAACAAACTATGGGTTAAATCTATTGAGGATTGGAAATGTGGCTTCGAATACACATTTCACAGGACTTGATTTTAACAACATCTTCCCCATCGGCTCTAATTCAGGAGTACCAAATAATGCGGGAGTAACTGATTTCTTTATGAGCCGTAAGAAATCGTGTTCAGGGGCTCCAGCCTTCGATATGATCTATCGCTTTTTACTTAATCAGGACGACGTGCAGATTAATTCAAGTCCTTCGATTTTGACGATGAATCAAACACCTGCTTCGATTTCTATCAACGAAGATATTTCAATCAACACAGGGATCTTTGAGGTAGAGACAGCAAAAGGGGTGACTCTTAAAGATTCGTTTACCCGCGCTCAATATGGGATCACCATCAGCGTGAAGCCGACGATTCATGATCGGGATTGTGATGATCTAGATAGTGACACTGTAGGCTATGACTACGTCACTTTGGAAACCGATATCACCTTTGATACTTTTCAGCCAAGCAGCAATCCCAGCCGTCCGAATGTGACGCGACGCCATATTACCAACCAAGTTCAGGTTGTCGATGGCGAGTCGATTGTATTGGGGGGGTTAAGACGCAAGATCACAACCGATAACCGTGACTCAATTCCTTTCATCGGTGAGCTGCCAGGGATCGGCAAACTTTTTAGCATCAATTCACTGGAAGATTCGAGCACTGAAATGTTCATCTGCCTCACGCCGCATATTATTAAAGATCCAAAGGAACAGCTCACCTGCCTGCGGCAGGAGCTCCTCTGCGTCCGGCCTGGAGATATCCCCTACTTCTTAGAGTGCGTGCAAGAGGCTTTTGAATATGAAAAAAATCTCCTTATGGAAGGCAGCATGACGATGTTATTTGGACGTCCCCAAGAACGGTTTTATCTTCTTGACTGCTGTACCTCGGATGATTGTGGACAATATGATGGAGAGTATGACGGAAGATAAAGACAAGCCAGAACGTAGGGTTCATGAAGGATTGGCCATTCAGGGAATGTTAGGAGGGGATGCTCAAGCAGCTTTAGCAGTACAGCTAGGGATGCGCATTGTGATGGACCTCAGCGCAATTTCGATCAGCAAAGAACATTTAAAAAATGTCCCTTACGCCTTTGCAAAGAAAAATATCATCCTCCCCATCGAAGAACAAGGCGGTGTGGTCGTTGTTGCCGTTGCTGACCCGATTAACCTCGCTCCTTTAGAAGAAATCCGTTTCCTCTTAAACAGTGAAATCGATGCAGTTTATAGTCCTCGAGAAGCGATCCTCTCTGCCATTCACGACTGTTATAACACTGAACATGGCGCTGCTTCGCAACTTATTGCAAACCTGACCGATAAAGGCGACGAAGGCAGGGATGGCGAAGTCGAAGTCTATGATTTATTAGATCAAGGCCGGGGGCAGTCTCCCATCGTCCAGCTGCTTAACCTGATTTTAACTGAAGCGATCCAGCAGGGCGCATCAGACATCCATTTTGAACCCTCGGAAGAGGGGCTGCGTGTTCGCTATAGGATCGACGGCGTCTTGCAAAATCGCCATGCTCCCGCATTTGAATATCAGATGCAGCTGCTAACGAGGATTAAGGTGATGTCTAAACTCGACATCGCTGAACACCGCCTTCCCCAAGACGGACGGATTAAACTCCGGATGGGACGCCGTGAAATCGACTTCCGTGTCAGCACCGTGCCGATATCAGGCGGAGAGCGCATTGTATTGAGGATTCTCGATAAAGGCAATGTCTTGCTCGGTTTGGATAAAATCGGCATGCTCCCTAGCGTGATAGAACAATTTAAACGGCTCATCGATATGCCTGAAGGGATCGTTTTGGTGACTGGACCGACGGGAAGCGGGAAGACGACAACTCTTTATAGTGCGATCTGCGAGATGGTCAATGATGAAGTCAACATCATGACGATTGAAGATCCTGTTGAATATAACCTAAAAGGGATTGCACAGATAGGCGTCCATCACAAAATTAATTTAGATTTTGCAACTGGTTTGAGGCATATCCTACGTCAAGACCCTGATGTCATCATGGTGGGGGAGATCCGGGATAGGGAAACAGCTGAAATTGCTATCCAAGCTGCTTTAACAGGCCACCTCGTGTTAAGTACTCTCCACACCAACGACGCCCCTTCAGCCATCACACGTCTTGTCGATATGGGTATCGAGCCCTATCTGCTCTCTTCTTGTATTGTGGGGATTTTAGCACAGCGGCTAGTCCGGCGCATCTGCCCAAACTGCAAAGAAGCTTATGAACCGAGTCCGCGGGAGCTGATGAACCTAGACATCCAGCTTGAAAGTTTGCCCAACGGATGCCTCTATCGAGGAAAAGGATGCCCTCTTTGCTACCAAACCGGCTTTAAAGGGCGTCAAGGGGTGTACGAGTTGATGATGGTCACGAATACAGTGACTAAACAGATCGTCACTAGCCCAGACGCTGTTGAATTGCGAAAAGTCGCCCTCGCTCAAGGGATGATTAGCTTATTGAGACATGGATCCGAGCTTGTTAAACAAGGCGTGACGACAGTTGCAGAAGTCTTGCGGGTTGCTCGAGGAATCGAAGAAGAAGGGTAATAAGCAATCATGCCTCTCTATCAATATCACTATGTTGACGTCCAAGGAAAGAAACGCTCCAGCGTCATTGAAGCCCAAGGGGAAAAAGAAGCAAAAACTAAGCTGCGGGAGCAGGGGCTTCTGGTCACAAGTATTGTCTTAAAAGAGAAAGTATCCAAAAAGCAGAACTTAAAAGGCGATAATCTCTTAGCTTTTACAGTGCAGCTTTCACAGCTTGTCAATGCTGGCGTCCCTCTCTATCAAAGCTTAACAGCCATTGAAGAGCAGGTCAGAGGCGAGCCATACCATAGCATTGTTTTAAGTTTGTGCGAACAAATTCGAACAGGGATCTCACTTTCTGGGGCGATGGCAAGTTATCCTAATAGCTTTGACAGGCTTTTTTGCGGCATGGTGGCAGCCGGAGAAGCTGTCGGAGCTCTCGGTCCCGTCCTCGATAAGCTTTCCTACTTCTTAGATAGGCAGATGCGGCTTAAAAAGCAGATCATCACAGCAATGATCTATCCTGTGATTTTAGGAAGCTTCTCTATGCTGATTATCTGCGTTTTACTCGGCTTCGTCGTCCCTTCGTTGGAAGGAATCTTTGCAGACAGGAAACTGAATGCCTTTACAAGCAGCGTCATTAATTTGAGCCACCTATTTCGACATTATTGGTGGATCTATTTCCCTGTTATTGGCGGGTTGATCACCTGGATTGTCTGGACCGTCCGTTCTCCTAAAGGGAAAATATGGATTGAAAAAACCCTCCTTAAAGTGCCCTTGCTTCGGACTCTCATCATTCAAACTGCCGTGGCACGATTCACTCGGACGATGGGGACACTGCTCCAAGGGGGCCTCAGCATGATCGACTCCCTTCGCATTTCGCGCGGAGTTATGCGGAATGCGGTATTGGAAAAGGAGATTGAAATCGCTGAGACAAGAATTATCGAAGGAAGCTCCCTCAGCCAGGAATTGGGGCGGTCGGATTATTTCCCTCATATGGCGGCCCGCATGCTCGCCGTAGGGGAAGAATCGGGGACCTCTGTTGCGATGCTGAACCGCATTGCAGATATGTATGAACAAGAAATTGAGAAATCACTCGATCGAGTGATGGCCTTGGCTCAGCCCCTCATCCTCATTGTGATGGGTCTCGTCATCGGAACGGTCCTGCTCGCCATCTTGCTCCCTCTGACTGATGTCAGCTCATTCTCCGTCGGATAACGGCAACAGAAAAACTGAATTAACACGATGTGCAAATTTCTGTTGATGTGACGTCTGTGTGTGCGGGGTAGTTCATAGCTTTTTTAAACGCAGAGGCGCAAAGACGGAAAGACGGAAAGACGGAAAGACGGAAAGACGGAAAGAAGATGATCCCACTTATTGGTTCCAAAAAGTGTAAGAATTTACATTTATTGGTTCCAAAAAGTGTGAGTATCTACATTTATTGGTTCCAAAAAATGTAATGATAGAGTAAGATGAGACTATGAAACGAAAAATCATTGAAAAACTCTATTTGTGGAAAAACCAACCG
>JAGVJP010000004.1 GCA_020051075.1 Parachlamydiales bacterium | reverse complement strand
GAGGGACTGAATTTGCAGTCGTAATTGTCGTCGTTATGCAATTATAATTGACGCGAAAGAGACGGAGTGCTCGAATGACTTGACAAATTCACATAGCAGACTAACTTGTGGTGTCTCCAAATAGCATTCTCGCGTACAAGTTCGAATCACCTGAACGTAAACAATTTAACGCAGAGACGGGGAGACGGAGAAACGCGGAGATAATGTTTTCAATAACTAGTAAGTCCCTCTGCGTCTCTCCATCTGCGCCTCTGTGTTTCCTGATCCCGTTACAACTGGCAGGATGGGAAAGATGAGGAGGATGATTGGATTATTCAGCTCTCAACGCTTTTCGAATGTCACGATGAGCGATATATGACTCGGCCTCATGAGCGTTTCCTTGTTTCTTAGGACAAGCAAGATGAGTGATTTTACCCCCTCCATTACTCATTTTATCAAAGATGAATTGCGCGCCTGTTGAAACGTAGTCATTTTCGAATCTAAAATTAATGACTTTTGCTGCATAATGATTGGGGATTGAAACCATTCCTCCAAGAGTGATCACCCGAATTCTTTTACGTTCATTTGGAGTGAAATCTTTGAACATGCGACTCCCTATATCAGCTCCTTGGCTGTGTAGGACAATCGTTACTCTATGATCAGAAGATCTTTCTAGATCTCTTTTAATCTTGCGTGCAGTCTCTTCAGCAAGTTGATTTTTTTCGTTTTGAAGTTTAGCGTAGGCTATGATGGCTCCAGCAATGGCTATTATGCCGATGGTGCCGATCGCAAGCTTCTCGTTACGTTCTCTTTTAGATTTCAATGCATATCCAAATGCACCTATACCAATCACAAAGAGGGCAAAGTAGGCTCCGATACGTTCAATAGGTGTTGTGAAATTGTGGTGACATTTGACACGTTCACCTGTTATACGACTAATTTTCCTTCTAATGATTCTTGCATCATCTTCAGTGGCAATGACACCATTCATATAGTGAATTGTGTGTGAAGAACTAGATCTAACCCTACCCATAGAAAACCTCCTTGTAAGGATTCAACGATTAATTCGCATTTGGATCCCTGTTTTCAGGATATCCGAATAGAGTTTTTTAAGAGGTTTTTGTGTATTGGAGGCCATTGGATAAGTTGTGAAGTTGTGTTCTCTTGGTCGAAACCACTTAAGCAGCACTTTAGAACAACCGCATTTATTTTTTCAAGGAAATATTGAGTAATGATCTGTAACATTTGCCATCAATCTAAAAAGAAGCACTTTATGCAATGATAGAGGTTTTTTCCACTCTTGATCAAATGGATAAACATGGTAAATTGTATTAAGAAATCGTCAAATGAGATAAACTCGCACTTATGGATCAAAAAAAATTAAAAAAGATCGCCCTGCTCCCGAATGTTGTCACCGCTTTTGGCTTATCTTGCGGGCTATTCGTCATTTTTAAAATGACGATGACCAGTTTAGGAGAAGCTGATTATGCTGTGTTGACAGCAGCTACAGGCATCTTATTACTAGCCGCTTTCGCCGACCTGTTAGATGGTGCAATTGCCCGTGCGATGAAAGCAGAGAGTGATTTTGGCAGCATCTTCGACACGTTAGCTGATGCAATTTCCTTCGGCGTTGCCCCTTCAGTTGTGATTTTAAAAAGCCTTTCAATCATTCCTGGCACAACGCTCTATTTATTGGCGACGATTTCTTCGATCATCTTTTCTTTATGTGGTGTGCTGCGGCTGGTCCGTTTTAATGTGCTGTCTTTAGCAGCAAAAGGTGATGCTGATCTCACTCTCGCTCATAAAAAACACTTTACCGGCCTGCCCATTCCAGCAGCGGCGGCGGCGGCTATGTCTCTCAATTTGTTTCTATTTTCCGACTATTTCCGACATTATGTCGCCTTCTCTTCCCATACTGAAGCATGGATCCTTTCAATCGGACAAATATTTCTCGGATATTGCATGATCAGTCGTTGGAAATTTCCAAGCATAAAAACCTTGGAAATCAGAGTAAAATCTTTCCAAACTGTATTTTTGACAGCTATTGCTGCAGGTTTAATTTTCTTCGGAATACTGCATTATTTTGCCCTAGTCTTTCTCATTGTCTCTTGGAGCTATGTTTTTCTCGCATGGACGTTGGCGATCATTCGAATGGTGGCAGGAAGGAAGTCTAAGACTCTTGAAGAATTCGAACCTGAACCGGATGAATTAGATGAAGACGATCCTTCTGAGATGCTCTAAAGCCCTGAGAGGTAGATGAAAGACAAAATTAATCAATTTTAACGTAAAATTATTGAAGTATGGCAATCGTCGTTTAATCGTATGACCCCTCTCAACTTTCTCATAACTTCTCAGCGATCTCACGGGTTCTGTGGTGATTTATGCAACAACGCCGTCGGATATCCTCGAGGGCTCGTTTACGATACTGTAAGTCTTTATTTTAAAGAATAAAATTGTTCTTGAAAACAATTTAGGATTGATATACAATTATGTATTGTTCAATTTTTTATAGATTCAGTTTCTCGAAAAGTAGAGTGAATGCTTGCAGATTATTAAGCTGAAGAGGTAAGATTTGAATATTGATTAATCATGGAGATTTTGTTGTGACTATTAGTCCTTCCGGAGCTTATAACTTTTTGCAAACTGGATTACGTTCCATGGAGCCCCATATTAAGAATTGGTGCGGATATTGCGTCAAATTCTTGAAGGAAATTCCTCCACGAATGAAAAACGGATATGTTGCCGGAGCAACGTTTATTGTCCTCAATATCTTATTTACTAGAATAAATTTTTTATTTATAAATTTTTTAGCTGAAAAGTTAAAAAATAAACCTTATCCAGAGATGACATCGAGAGAGATAACGTGCAGAAAATTGGTATTGGTTCCTCTTTTTGCAACAACGCTTATTATATTCAATCGAATAGCTTTTGATCTTTTGCAACCATCTCTTTCACCATGGGTTATAGTGGTGATTAATTTAGTTTGTATTGCCCCTATGATATAAATATAATACTTGGAGAATAAAATGTTACAAAATATAAATATTAACTTGCCATCTACAGCCCCAATTCAACCCTATCTAACCTCGATGAGAAGCTTTTTAGGAAAGACTTGGCAGCTTATACAGCTGTTTCCTGAAAAAGCACAAGATTTACGTATTGCTTATGTTTCATTAGCTTTGGTAAGCGCTGCTGCTTATCAGATAGCGCTGCTTGCTTCCAATATATCTAACAGAATTATTCCAAGTGATGGCGATACAACCTCGAGATGGGAAGATTGGAGAGCTTGTATCAACTGGATCGTGGGAGTTTCAACGACTCTTCTCGTGATAAAAGTGTTTCTCGATTTTGCTAAATTACCAATCTCCAGAGAAAAAATTCTTTGTGTTTGCGCTACTGTATTAACGTTTAGATTATTTCTTGAAGCGCGCACAACAAACTAATTAAATATCATTAAGATCAAAGGTGCTTATGGGATTCAATATTGACTTGCAGACTGTTCAGAAAGGATTCAAAGATGGTTTTGAAATAGCTTCCCAAAAAGGGGGAGAGGGCTGGAATAAAGCAACTCAAAAAGGTGGAGAATGGCTTAAAAAAGCGATCGACGTTCTCAAAACCGGCAATGATAGAGCAATTCCCTATCTCCAAAAAAATCAGGTTGTCGCAGCAGCGGCTTTTTTTTGCGCCACTTTGATCATTTTGGAGCTCTCGATAAGGCTGGGTTCACTCGCCTCGAAAGCGATTGCAAAAGAGAGTAAAGTCTTGCGTCAACAGGTTGATACTTCTTTGACTATTATTTTTGGTGTCCTTTTTTCTACAGCGCTTATCACATACGTTAATAGAGCAAATCTTCCTCTGAGTTGGTTTTCCATGTCAGTGTTGGCTCTAATTGCATTTGGATTGCGAGGTTCTTACGAGTTGGATTCAGTTCAACCGAACACCTGAGTTCGAATGCCTAATCGTGAATGAGCACGAGCAAGAAATTTCAAAATGTGAGGCTGTAACAGCTGCAAATGCAGGGTTGTTCTTAGCTTTTCTATCAAACGCATGCAATTTCCAGTCCCTCTGTAGGTGAAAGAACAGCGGTTTGTTCACGATGTGGGTTTTAAGAAAATGCGCCATTTCCGCAAAAGGATATCCGGTATATAGGAATGTTTCGCTTGTCTCAATGAGGGGAGTCCAAGATCTTGTTCGAGATTAATCCATAAACATTTCTCATCTTGACATTCGGCAATGTCTTTGTAAAGCTGCTGGTAAATGCCTTTAATAAGTGGTGAAGCTTTACAGAAATGGAGAGCATAGTACTCCGTTGACATGCGTTCTCCCAAGGTGAAGCCGTCTGGCAAATCGTCTACATAGATGATTCTGCCATTGAGGTTGAGCTGATCGAAGAGTTTTAAACCTTCATAGCAAGATTCATAGTCATCTTTAGGGGATTCTGATAGATGTTCTTGATGCCATTTTTCAAGTACTGTCAATGCATCATTCGCTAACGCCTTAGTGAGAGTTTCTGTTTTAATCGAATAGCCTTCAAGCAATTGCTTTACCAGGTTACGTTTCTTGCTAAGATGCCTTCCTGGATAGTGAATCAGTTTATCTCTGCTGAATAGATAGTCGTTGTCTTCATCTTTCACAACTGCTTGAAGCGTCACTTCTTTGAGTTGCGGTAGCCATTGTTCTGGGATGGGAAAGAGGCATGTATCGGCTGAAATAAGTTTCAACACTATCGAAATCACTGTTTTGGTGGGAGGTGATGTCAGGACAATAAAAGGTGTTCCATCTCTCATGATCCCTTTAATAAAGTGTTCAGCATCACAGACGATGAGCTCAAAGTGATGGATATTGCGGAATAGATAGAGATTGGCAAAAGAATATTCTGAAAATGGGATAGACAGTGAACGAAATTTATTCTCGAGAAGCTCTTGATGTTTTAACGAAAGAGGGGCTGTTAACATGGCTCTTGCTGTGTTCTGATGTGTTCGATTCTTTTTATTCCAGTTTTATCAATAACTACCCTGAAGGTCTGAATCTCACTTGTAGGTTTGATGTTTTTTTGCAAGTAGGTGTTCCGTATGATGATGTTCAAGTGGTAAACCTTTGGCAGTAATTTTTCCTGTATCTCATTGGTATTTGAATCCAATGTGAAGCAGTTTTGAAAAGCATTGCTCGCTTTGTCAAGGAAGTGACGAGTATTTAACCGAAAAATGGTTGTTAATTCTCTGCGGCGATCTAGACTCCCTTTCTGAATATTCCTTAGAGTCACTTCTCTTTTGTATTGAATAATCGATTCGTGTCTGTGAAGGGCTTGCAGTTCTTCGTGAAAATGACGGTTGCGTATAGACAAAAATCCCTCAGGAAGTTGCTGAGATTTGATAAAAGCAAAACTTTCATTGATTCTACCAATTTTGACTCCCTTTGGATTAATGACTTGTGTTGAATAGTCTGGAAACCAGCGATATGCCTGCCGGAAATAGAACTTTTTCAATCCCTCCTTGATTCTGTCTTTAAGGATATACAACACCACTGCTAGGAAGACGAAAGGGAAAGAGTTGAACACAAACCCTTGGCTTTTCCAAACAAACAATATCATGTAGATTAACATGGCTATTCCAGCAGCCATTGCTCCAAATACATTGCTATATTTCTCTTCAATGGAAACACGATGGCTTTTCAATGTCAGAGACTCAAGAATAAACCGGTTCAAGAGTCCATAACGATAAAGAATAGATTCATTGGCAAGCAAAGAGCTCCCCTTGAAAGATTTTGGTCCGAGCTGGTTTTTTTTTCGATAGGATTTCTCTTGCAAAATGAGTTGGCTTATCAACATGTCTCCATCCTTATTATGAGAACTCTCCTCAGAACGGAGGTCTTTCAACAATATCGTCAAATACTCATCTATCGTTAAACTGGTGAATTCATCAACATAACGAAAATATCGGTTCAATTGTTGATCATTATACCGACCTTTAGCTTTATGATAGAGCTGGCGAAAGCGGGCTGTGACGAGGCCGATCAACCCGCATAATTTCTCAGTCATTGCAACGAAGTCTTTCCCTCGTTCCTCCGTAGAAGATCTTTTGATCTCCTTAACGATTTTATAGACTTCCTGGTGAATCGCTTCGCGGTTGATACAGCCAAATAGTTTTATTTCATCTGCTGCATTGGTCAATAGAAATTCTTTTATAGGTGTGCTTAACAGGAGTGCAATGCGATTAAGGGGGGAGGGCTTATATTCCGGATCGATCAGCTTGGATAGGGGAATCCAAGGAGTTCTATAGCGGATGATATTCGTCTGATCTAAATAAAATTGCTGCTTAGAATAAGTTTGAGAGTTGATCTGTAATGAATTAGGAATGAAAATAAAGACTTCTTGTTTATAGGCAATTTTTTCGAGCAAGGGGTCGATCGGAAATTCAGATTTCAGCTCAAATTGAAAATTGTCTCTTACATGGATCTCCCCTTCTCTTAATTCCTGCCAAAAATCATATGTCATCTAAAAAATTATCCAAAAAAAGGAAGATGAGCAAGGATCTCACTTGGCTTTAATTGGGTGAAGTCTTTATCGGTCTCACCATGAATAATTTTAATTGTCCCTTCATCAAGAGCGCCTCTCAATAAACCTAAAAGATTTGGTCCAGCAGTGAGATAGAGCCGATCATAACGACCATTAAGACGGCCATGTTTTAGAAACTCTGCAATTTCTGATGCAAAAACTTCAAATTCGTGTTTTTTTGGTGTGACGCAGTGTCCGACACCATGCCTCGCAATTCCCATCCGTTCAAAATCTCTTCCAGGTTTGTCTGAAACAATATCTAAATTATTCAATCTGCTTTCTGGATGCTCTAAAACAGTGACTTCTAATAATGTGTGCCTATTTTCTATTCTGTAAATACGTGCAATGCTTGAATTTGCGACAACAAGCCATGAGTCTGTTTTCATAGGCCTCCATTTGATTGATTCAGTTATTCTAAGTTTCTTTTAATTTGCAGCTCCAGCTTGTTTTTTTCGGCTTTGACCGATTTTACAAGCTGGAGTTGCCAATGGGGATTATTTCCCTGCTGGAGGAGTGACTGGCGCTCCGCTAGCTGGATATTGTGTAGGTTGTCCTTGTGGAGGAGTCATTTGAGCTCCTGCTGGAGGTTGAGCATTTCCTTCCATATAAACAGGTAGACCATTGTAATAATGCGATGGCTCACCTTGAGGATGCTGCTCTTGTCCGTGCATAAATCTTTGTCCTTGCACTTGTCCTTGCGTTTGCATTGGTCTTTGTGCTTGCTCTTGATAAACTTGACCTCTATTATATTGGAGGTTTTGAGGTTGTTGCTGATATTGTGGTTGATCGCCGTATGAGCTATATCCTCTATCTCCGCCTTGGTAGCATGGACTTCCTGGACGGCATTGTGCAAAAGCACAGCTGACAGCTAGCGTGCAGAATACTGTTAGGGCAACTTTTAATGTTTTGTTCATAAACACTCCTTTTGTGTATTTGACATTGTTGTTGTTTTTCCTTAAAAAACTCTATAAAATTTGCTTTCATTCAAATTTATTTCATCGATTTTCTTGTCTTTGAGTAGTTTTGTCCCTCGGTTGGTTTTCGTATGGATTTGAAAATTGTTCCGGATGGTATTGAGTTTCTTGATTAGAGTAACCTCCTCTCAATCTTGCTTCTGCGTTATCCAAGACTTCTTTTGATGCACCAGGATCGTTTGTCGGGTAAGTGATGTGAGTTTGTTGCTGCTGTTGTGGTTGTCCAGGTGGATTTCTAAATTGCCCTCTTTGGTTGTAATTGAAGGTTTCGTTTGGGTCGTATCCCCGTTCCCTCATCATCCGATCTCGTTCGATCATATTCTGATTGCTTTGCGTCTCTTGCTGATAACGTCTTTGTGCATTTTGCATGAACGTTTCTTCTCCTTGCGAGCTTGGATTGGCTGGAGGAAAATCTTGATCTACCCCTTGATTAGGTCTCTGAAGTTGATATTCCTGACCTCGCGGATAAACATAGCCGGAATTCCTGTCATAATAGTTTTGACCGTTCGTGTTTGATCCTGTTTGAGCTTCTATTCCAAGAGGTAAGAAGAGGGTTCCTGCTAGCATTAAAAGGATATATTGATTCATACTTTCCCAGCTTGTTGCGTAAATTTAAATAAATGCATCAACGTCTTTTTTTTATAAAGAAAAAACTTTACATTACTCCTAATTCACTAATTCTTAGGATGATCCGACTTGTTGTTAGCCGTTTCTTCTTTCTCTTCTTTGTGTCGTATTTCATTGCTTTTCGGTTTTTCCTCTTCGATCATACTCAGATAATCATCATAGTATTTCACTTCTTGAGGGTTAGATGCTTGCTCAAGAGCCCTTTCAGCCTCAATTTTCTTACAGAGAAAACACTCTTTAGCCTCTCCATCGCCTTGAAATAAAGTAAACATTCCACAAACAATTATCACTCTTAATCCATTGTACATTGCTGTTCTCCTCTTATTTGATGCCCAAAATCTCATTCCCATCAAAAATCTGACTCTAATCTTTTTGGGGAAATTCTTAAAGCTTAGGTTTTGATTTGTTACATCACTGCATATCATACTGAAAATAAGCGTTTTACAGAATTTTTCTAGAGGTCGGAAAAAGAAACTTGCCTTAAATCCAGCATCTTGTGTAATCTATGTCTTTCTGCAAGATTGAATCTGAAATTTCAACTTAAAGAATAACGAATGCCGGTGAGCATTTGTAAGATGTTTTGACAGTATAAGAAAGACAATATGAGAGCAATAATAGAGCTTGTGTGTGTTTGATTAGTCAATCACACTGT